>NZ_JAPVZT010000002.1:0-255672 GCF_041432495.1 Streptococcus sp. 27098_8_73 | reverse complement strand
GACAATCCAAAGACAATTGAGAGGCTAGGACTTTTGTCCCAGACTCTATTCTTACTTAATCACTTGTTGCGTCTTAGCATAGTTAGCTTCGACTGCTTCTTTTTCTGATTTCCACCAGTCTTGGTTGTCCGTGTACCACTTGATTGTCTCTTTGAGACCCGCTTCAAAGTTGGTAAACTCTGGCTTCCATCCTAGCTCGTCGCGGAGCTTGCTAGCATCAATGGCATAGCGAAGGTCGTGACCTGCACGATCGGTCACATGGTCATAAGCATCAGCTGGCTGTCCCATTTCCTTGAGAATAAGTTCCAGCACTTCCTTATTATTCTTCTCACCGTCTGCACCAATCAAGTAAGTTTCGCCGATTTGTCCCTTGGTCAGAATCGTCCAAACGCCTGATGAATGGTCATTGGTATGAATCCAGTCACGGACGTTTTTACCTTCACCATAGAGTTTTGGCTTGATACCACTCAAGATATTGGTGATTTGGCGCGGAATGAACTTCTCGATGTGCTGGTAAGGACCATAGTTGTTTGAACAGTTAGAAATTGTCGCTTTCACGCCAAATGAGCGCACCCAAGCTTTGACAATCAAGTCTGAAGCTGCCTTGGTTGATGAGTAAGGCGAGCTTGGATTGTACTTGGTTTCAGCCGTAAATTTCTCACCTGGACCTTCTCCATGACCTGGCAAATCTTCACGCAGAGGCAAGTCTCCATAAACCTCGTCAGTTGACACATGGTGGAAACGAATGTCGTATTTACGTGCTGCTTCCAAAAGTGTGTAAGTTCCGATGAAGTTGGTGTGGATAAATGGACTCGGGTCATTGAGCGAATTGTCATTGTGGCTTTCTGCCGCATAGTGAACGATAGCATCCGCTTCAGAAGCAAGCTTATCTACCAAGGCTGCATCAGCAATATCTCCAACAACCAACTCAACGCGGTCACCTAAAATTTCTTCAATATTGGCACGATTACCCGCGTAAGTCAGCTTGTCCAGCACAGTCACATGAACATCTGGAAAGTTATTGTAAACATAGTGAACAAAGTTAGAACCGATAAAACCAGCTCCGCCTGTCACGATAATTTTTTTGTATTCAGTCATTTTTATTCCTTAAACTTTTTTATAATTGCCTTAAGTGGTGGGGACGCAAGCAAACCTCCGGTTTCATTGCTTATTTTTGAGCCTAACGTCTCAAAAATCCCCTGTCATGTAACAAACTAGATAATTTGTTACATGACTTACACCACAGCGGCAATCATTTATTTAACTCGCTTCGCTCGGATAGGAGCTGAGCTAAATCATATATTTCAATATAAATTAATGCGTCAGAAAAGAATTCTTCTTACAAATCTTCTTTTCTTAGTGGTTTGACATCCTTAAGTAATGGATGATTCTTGTCTGCTTCTGAGACTTCTGCTGCTTCTAGGTTTTCCCACTGAATGCCTAGAGCTGGATCTGCATAGTTGACAAAGGCATACTTAGGTTTGAGTTCTAAAGCCCAGTAGTCATTCACCAGATAGCTATAGGAAACCGTGTCAGAAAGGACTTGGAAGCCGTTGGCTACGCCGCGTGGCACAAAAATCCCCTTGCTGGCATCGATTACTGTCTGGTAGGTATTGCCAAAAGTCTCACCCTCACGCAGGTCAACCCAAGAACCCAGCACCTTACCGTCATCTGCAACTGAGATGTACTTGTCCCAAGGCTCAGCGTGAAGCCCACGCAGGACATTTTTACGAGAAAAGCTGACATTATTTTGCAATTTTCCTTCTGCAAAGAAGCTTTCAGGGAAGCCTAGAGGCAGCATTTTTTCCTTTTGGAAATTTTCCTTAAACCAGCCTCGGTTGTCCCCGCGCACAGGGATATCAAACTCCAACATACCTGGGATTCCAGGAACCTCACACGCTGCTAATTCCTTGTCAAAAAATTGTTCTGTCATCTTCTTATTCTTCTCCAATCAAGCGCAAGAGATAGTGGCCATATTCATTCTTTTTTAACGGCTGCGCCAATTCATGCACTTGCTCTTTAGTGATATAGCCCATACGATAGGCAATTTCTTCCAGATTTGCTACCTGAACGTTCTGCATCCGCTGAACTGTTTCGATATATTGAGCAGCTTCTAAGAGACTTTCATGAGTTCCTGTATCCAACCAAGCAAAACCACGTCCCATGAGCTCAACAGACAAGTCACCACGATCCAAGTAAGCCTTGTTAACATCAGTGATTTCCAATTCTCCGCGAGGACTTGGCTTGATGTTCTTGGCAATTTCTACAACATCATTATCGTAGAAATACAGTCCTGTAACTGCATAGTTAGATCGCGGCTGTTCTGGTTTTTCTTCGATGGAGATAGCATTCATATTTTCATCAAATTCTACAACACCAAAGCGTTCTGGATCCTTTACATGGTAGCCAAAGACAGTTGCTCCTTTTTCTTTCGCCGCAGCATTTTGGAGCATTTTGCTCAGACCTGGTCCATGGTAAATATTATCCCCAAGAATCAGCGCTACATTGTCATCTCCAATAAAATCAGCCCCAATGATAAAGGCTTGTGCCAGTCCGTCCGGACTTGGCTGCTCAGCATAAGAGAGCTTGATGCCAAACTCAGAGCCGTCACCCAGCAGATCCTCAAAACGAGGCAGATCCGTCGGAGTGGAGATAATCAAGATGTCCTTAATACCAGCCAGCATAAGAGTTGACAGTGGATAATAAATCATGGGTTTGTCATAAACCGGCATGAGTTGTTTTGACGCAGCGCGGGTCAATGGGTACAAACGAGTACCAGAACCACCTGCAAGAATAATACCTTTCATATGAGTTTCCTCTCTTAATGTATTCCCTTTATTTTACCATTTTTGAAAGCGGATGTCACCCTTTTCACTCCCCTTAAATAAAAGAAAAAGAGCGAAAATTCCGCTTCCTTCTGCTCTTTGATTCTAAATTGGCATCAACCTAAAGCTACATCCAAAACCATCATGAGAACGAAGCCCACCATGAGACCTAAGGTCGCCACATCGGTATTGCCATTGGTCTGCGAATCCGGTATCAACTCCTCTACCACCACGAAAATCATAGCTCCTGCCGCAAAGGAGAGGGCATAGGGCAGAATAGCCGTCATGGCCATAACAGCAACTGCCCCCAGAACAGCTCCGATCGGCTCCACAATAGCCGACATGGAACCCCAGTAAAAGGCTTTAAGCCGAGACTTGCCGTCCGTCCGAATCGGAATGGACAGAGCCGCTCCTTCTGGAACGTTCTGCAGGCCAATTCCCAAAGCTAGGCCAATCGCGCCGACAAAGGCTTCTGGACTAGGATTGGCGGCCAAAGCGCCAAAGGCTACTCCGACTCTGGAAAATTGTGAATGGTAATGGCTAAGAAGAGCAGAGCTGTCTTGGACAACTTCTTCCGGCTATGCTTAGGAACACTCTCTGCCTCCGAAATGTCTTTGCTCAAGTGCAAGTGAGGCACAATCGCATCAATCAACCGCAGGAAAAAACCGCCCACTAAAAAACCAATCGCTGCAGGCAGCCAGGATAGCTTGCCATAAGAAACCTCCGCATACTCAATTGACGGTGCCAAAAGCGACCAAAAGGAAGCCGCAATCATAACGCCCGCCGCAAAGCCCATCATAATATCCAGCAGCTTGCGACTGACCTGTTTAAAGAAAAATACAATAGCCGAGCCCACAATAGTACATCCCCATGTAAAAAGCCCAGCCAAGAACGCCTGCATAACCACAGGCTGCGATCGTAACCAGTCCATAACTTCTCCCTCTCCTCTCAAATCAATCATACAAAATTGTTTTGGTCTCTCCGATACAGTGTTCTTCCTCATTCCAGTAATGAATCCGCTCGAAAGAGCCTTTCCGCCAGTAGAGAGGCAAACGTTCACGTATGTCGTTCTGCATATCTATTTGGTCAAGTTCCGAAATCTTCCACCATTTGGGCTCCCCTTCATGATCGTTTCCCCTGACTTGCCCTTCAAATGCAGTACAAAGAAAATCGTAATACACATACCGTTCTTTTTTACTCGGATTAGTGAAACCTGAAATCCCCTTCAATTCCAAGTTTAGAGCAGTCAGCCCTGTTTCTTCTTTTAATTCGCGCCTTGCAGCTTCAAAAAAAGATTCTGGAAACTCCACCTTCCCGCCTGGTTGTATCCACCCTTTAAAGTTATCATGCTGGCGATTAAGCAGTAAAATTTCATCACCTTTTTTAACACAAATATTGACCCAATTCAAAATAGTTTCTGTCATATCAAACCTTCTTTACATGGAACTAGTAACTCTAGGAAAACCGCGTTCAGATGCCTACACAACCACAAGCTGTAATTGAACACAAGCTCCAAAAAAAATTATTCCAACTCAATATTCTTTATTTTGGATAGAAAATCGAACGATCTGATGATTTTGAACAATGACTTCGTATTTACCAAATCCAGAATATTTGCTATGTTTCCCGACACTAATGACCATATGATAGCGTGCATCCGGTAGCTTCGTTAAATCTAGCTGCTCTTGTAAAATCTGCTTGATTTTATCATCATTCCTCTGGTCTTGGCCAATACTAATAATAGATCCATCGTCTTGCTCCACGTTCAAAATTACCTTCATTTCAATGGCAAGAGCCTCTTTTTCCAACATGTCAGAAATAGGGATTGGGTACAAGCCCTGCAAAGGCTGGCCTTCTGCCCGATTCTTCTTTATCAGAGCCTCGTACGCATCAATATGTGGCGCATCCTTATCTATCATAAAATCAAGGGATTCTAGATATAGTTTCTTCTTATCCGCCCTTGTAAAGCTATCTTTTACAGTTTCTAAAGTTTCACTATAACCTGGACTCAGCTCAAGTCCCGTATAAGCGATGCTAGGGAAAGCTTGATAAATAGCATCTCCCTTTTCAAGCTGTAGGTCAATATCCGTTTTTCCATATTTCTCATCCCGAGAGGTGTAATACTCAATTCGGTCACCGATCTTAACCGTTTTCCCCTCAATTTCCTCAGAATACTCAGCACTGATTAAATAACCAGCAAAAGAGGTATAGTTTTTATTAGCATCTAAAACTCTGACCGTTCCTTCAAAACCGCTCTTCTCATAAGAGCGCTGAACAGCCTGTACCATTTCATATTTCGGCACTCGTACAAAAACTCCCCATATATCTATGAAATTCAGAAACATAGAGACAAGAGCCATGAGAAAAACGATCGCCACACTAGATAGGAAACAGCCCAAAACACCAAAGCCTACTTTCTTTTTTGTATTCTTTGCTAGTTCCTGATTTCCTCCATTATTTTGAGCAATAAGAGGATGTTGAGAACGACTTTTGTGTCTAGTAAATAGAATAAGTGAGATTGATATTAATATTGATATTACTAATAAAAGTAAAATGAGGAATATTATAATCATTTGTTTTCCTTAAGTATCTTCTTCTCCACGTACCGTCCAATAGGATAGTCAGATGGATCTAGCAGTCCTGCTTCTCCTAAAACCATCTGGGCCAATTGGCGTCCGATGAGCGGACCAGTTGTCAGACCAGAAGAACCTAAGCCGCTGGCGGCGTAGACATGCGGTAAGTCTGGAACAGCGCCAAAGAAAGGAGAAAAGTCGCTGGTATAAGCCCGCGTTCCCACGCGCTCGCCTAAAATCTCTGCAGTAGACAGCCTCGGTAAATAAGTTTCTGCTTCTCGCTGCAACTGGTTCAGCATAGTCTTATCAACTCTCAAATCAAAGCCCTGATCATTTTCATGACTGGCACCGACACTGATCTTGCCTGCTAGAAAAGGAATGATATCCAGCTCGCCCTCAGGCATGACAACTGGATAGTCGTCCGTCTGCTCAGCCAGCTTAAAATCACGCAGCTGACCTTTTTGCGGACGAACATCTGTCTCATAGCCCAGTGGCTGCAAGATTTCTCCCAGCCAAGCTCCCACAGCTAAGATAACACAGTCAAAGCTCCGACCATCCACCAGAAGTTGCTCTCTATCTACTGTCAAGATTACCTTTTTCTCAACTAACTCTGCCTTGCTGGCTTTCAGAAGCGTCTCCGTCAAGAGTGCTCCCTCCACACGGGCGCCACCGGAAGCATAGAGAAGTTGCTCAAAGCCTTGCAAGTCTGGAAATTTCTCCTGGGCTTCCTGACGGCTGAGAAGACTCAAGTCCCCAATCAGCGGCGACTCTTCACGACGATTAGCAGCCAAATCATAAAGTTCCTGCAGCTTGCTCTCATCCTTTTTCAACAGATAAACACCTGTCTGTTGGTAAAAGTCTGTCTGGATTCCAGCCGCTTTCAGTTCCGCAATCAAGTCCTGATAAAAATCAGCGCCCAGACGCGCCATCCTGTACCAAGCCTTATTGCGCCGCTTGGAAAACCAAGGACTGATAATGCCAGCGGCTGCCTTGGTTGCCTGCCCCTTGCCGTCATCAAAGGCAGTCACTTCCACATCTGGGGATTTGGATAGATAGTAAGCGGCTGTTGAGCCAACAATCCCAGCTCCAATCACTGCTACTTTTTTCATGTCGCTCCCTCTTAAATATGTCGGAAAGGATTGGTCAAAGCCTGACTAGCCAGAATCTCAATCTCCCAGCCTTCTTCTACCTTCCAAAGATCAAACTTTTCTTTCAATTTTTCCGTAAAAAGAACCTCGATATGGTGTCCAGGATCCAGAGCTAAAAGCCCTTCTGTCAGCATTTCCTGAGCTGTATGATAGTAAATATCACCTGTAATGTAGACCTGCGCTCCCTTGGCAATGGCCTCTGGATAGAAGGACTGACCACTGCCGCCACAAATAGCTACACGCTCAATCACGCGTTCGAGATCCGCTTCTTCATAAGTGACCAGACGCAAACAATCTAGTCCAAAAGTTTCCTTGACCTTAGCCGCAAAGTCCCCAAAGGTCTGAGGAGCAATATTCCCTACGCGACCAATACCGTGTTCTGGCCTTGTCTGACTGAGAAAACTTGTCTCCTCAATTTCCAGAAGCTGACAGAACCAGTCGTTAAGTCCGTCCTCCACGACATCAATATTAGTATGGCTGACATAGACAGCAATATCATGCTTGATGAGGTCTAAAATCATCTGATTTTGAGCCTTATCCGCCACTAGGTCCTTGAGCGGACGAAAAATAGGCGCATGCTTAACAATAATCAGTCCAGCACCTACCTCGATAGCCTCCGCCACCGTCTGCTCACGAATATCCAGCGCTACCAGAACCTTGTCCACTTCTTTGGCCAAGGTCCCGATTTGCAGGCCTGAAATGTCGCCCTCCATAGACAGTTCTTGCGGGCAGTATGCTTCATAACGGGCGATGATTTCACTTGCTAACATGGAGTACCTCCTTGATACTTTCGATTTTTTTGGACATAGCAGAGCGTTCTAGATGATTCTTTTCTGGGATATGGGCTAGAGCTTCTTCGAATTTCTTCAGTTCTTTCTGCCATTTTTTCCGAAAAACTGGCGATTGCTGTTCTAACAGGAAAGGACCAAAGCGTTTTTCTTGCTCCGTCAAAGTTTGCTGGCCTGCTTCTGCCACTAGGATTTCGTAAAACTTACCAGCCTCTTCTAAGATATCCTCAGCCAGCAAACGAAAGCCGTTGGATACCAGCCAGCTGCGGAGCTCATCCTCTCGATTATTGGGCTGCAAAATCAAGCGGGAAACAGACGCAAGTTTCGCTCTGCCATTTTCCAAAATCTCTGAAATCAAGCGACCACCCATACCAGCGATAACGATGGTGTCAATCTGATCCTCCGCATCAAAAGCCGCCAGACCATTGGCCAAGCGAACCTCAATCTGCTCCGTCAGCCCATGCTCTGCCACATTTTTCTGGGCAGACTGAAAAGGCCCCTCTACCACTTCACCGGCCAGAGCCTTCTCAATCCGTCCCTGCTGAATCAGGTAAATAGGCAGATAGGCGTGATCGCTCCCAACATCCAGCAACTTTGCCCCATCTGGCACAAAAGCAGCTACTCGCTCCAAGCGCTGGGAAATAGTCTTTTTTTGCATTGCTTACTCTTTTCTAAACATTCTTCTACTCAGTATATCATTTCTGTATCATCAAGTGAAATTATTTTGTTTTAGTCATTTGTACCTTCTATCTAAATTAAGCTTCCCCATCAAATCGTTTAACACTTATAGAATAGTGAGTTTTTTCTCAATAGTAAGAGGAGTAAAGGAATCCCCTTCAACATTATAAGCAACACCCGCCTCTTATCGAAAGTGCCTTTCCTCAAGGATAAATTTGAGAAAAAATCTTCTTGTAATGCATCATTGTTCCCAGCATTTGAGTAAGAAATTTGCTCATCTTCTGGGAACCACATTTTACCAGCAAGCTCTAGATAACCATAAGGTATCTTTTTTGTATAATCACCTTTAATATAAATTCTCAATCTTCTTCCTCATCGTCGTAAACTCGTTCACCATGGATTTGGATATACTCCTCGCGCTTCCTATCCAATTCTTTCCAGAGTGGCTCGTCAATGGCTTTCATAACCTTTATCTCTTCTAAACTAATATCGACTGCTTCGTCGTAGGTCAAATTCAGCAGGGCTGCATGTTTCGTTTTAAATTCTTCAATACTCAGCCATGTTTCTTTGTCGTCTTCGCTGATTTGACCGTCAATGACAGATGCTACTTCAATCGCCATGATATAGAGAGCTCGCTTATCAACCGTTAGAATATCCTTATGAGTCGTGATTATTCGAAGATAGTCTCCTTTTTCTCGCCCATCACTTTCATAAGAATCTTCAAAATCCAATATTAGATACTCATATTTAAATGAATTCCATGGATTATCTCCTATTCTAAAATCAGCTATTCCCCAACGCTCATCATTTGAAGAAAATTTGTCCAAACTAACGCTAAAATAAAAGTCATCATCACGTGCGTAAGAAAAACCAACTTTCACTCCCTTACGTTCCTTGAACCACATTTTCCAAGGATATTCCATACAGGCCTGATAGATACTAGTTTCGTAGTTGCCTTTAAGATATAGTCTCACTCGTCTTCCTCGTCGTCTAACTCCACTTCTCCATGGATTTTGATGTATTCTTCATTCCTGCGGTCGTCTTCTTCCCAAACTGGGTCTCTCACATCGTCCATAAACGGAATTTCTTCAAGACTCAACTCATTAGCCTGTTCATAACTCATTGAAAGGATATCTTCATGCCGATTTTTAAATTCCTCCACACTTAACCAGCTCTCTTTATCATCTTCGCTAATCTGACCATCAATCGCAGTCGCAATTTCAATCGCCATAATATAGAAGGCACGTTTATCAACAGTGAGAAGGTCAAGGTGGGTAGAAGCTAAACGTAGACAGTCTCCTTTTTCTCGATAGTCTGTTGCTGGATTATCTTCGTAATCTAATTCAAGATTTTCATATACATGACTCCCAAATTTATTGGTAATCCCTTCTTTCAACTGAACATTATTCCATCTATTATCATGCATCCACTTATTTAATTTTAAGTGAATAGTTGGGTCTGTTTTAAATGGGCGAGTATTTCCAAAATAAGAAAAATCTACTGGCTTACCATCTTTAGATTCAAACCACATCTTTTTCGCTAGTTCTAAATAATCAAACGGAATTTCTTTGGTGTAATCGCCTTTGATATATAGTCTCACTCGTCTTCCTCGTCGTCATAAACACGTTCACCATGGATTTGTATATATTCTTCACGAAGGCGCTCTTCTTCTTCCCATAAAGGATCTCTTACTGGCACCATTGTCTTTAATTCTTCCAAACTAATTTCAACCGCTTCATCATAAGTCAGTGAAAGAACATCCTTATGTAGCTCCTTAAAAGTCTCTACATCCATCCAGGTCTCTTTGTCATCTTCGCTGATTTTCCCATCAATTGCACCTACAACTTCAACTGCCATAATATACATAGCACGTTTATCTACGGTTAAAACATCTATATGGGATGTTGCGATACGTAGATAATCTCCACGTTCTCTCCACTCTGTAATGAAAGTTTTTTCAAATTCAAGGGATATGTTTTCATATTTAAAGGAATTCCACGGATTTTTTAAATCATAAGAGGGAATATTATTCCATCTAGAGTCACAAAAACGCCATTTATCAAAGCTTACTACAAAGTAAAAATCATCTTGTAACATGGCATCATCACCAACATTTGAGTATGTAATAGGATGACCATTCCATTCCTTAAACCACATTTTCCAAACAAGCTCTCTAGTTGTGAAGTCTATTTTTTTCGTAAAATCACTTTTAATATAAATTCTCACTCGTCGTCCTCATCGTCATAAACACGTTCGCCATGGATAGCTATGTATTCTTCACGCTTCTTATCCAATTCTTCCCAGATGGGTTCGTCAATAGCGTCAATCGTCTGAATTTCTTCTAAGCTCATCTCATTTGCTTCATCAAAAGTCAAAGATAAGATATCTTGGTGCTTTTCCTTGAATTCCTCGACTGTTAGCCATGTTTTCTTATCATCTTCACTAATTTTCCCATCAATCGCAGTCGCAATTTCGAGTGCCATAATATACATAGCTCGTTTATCAACAGTGAGAAGATCAAGGTGCTTAGAAGCAATTCTTAAACATTCACCTTTTTCACGAAAATCCGACATGATAGCATCTTCATAGTCTAACTGTATATATTCTGACTTATGGGATAAAAAATCATATTTTATCCCTTCCTTAATCTGAACACTTTTCCACCTATCATCATGAGTTTTCTTGTCTAATTCTAAGTGAATAGAAAGTTTCTCAATTGGTAAATCTAGATACCCAGCATACGACAAATCCGGCTCTATTCCATCTTTTTCCTCAAACCAAATCCTTTTCGCTAGTTCTAAGTAATCAAACGGAATTTCTTTGGTGTAATCGCCTTTGATATATAGTCTCATAAATCTGAGATATCGCCTCCATGTTCTAGTATATATTCTTTTCGACGAGCAGCTTCTTCCTCCCAAAGAGGGTCGTCTACAACATCCATCGTTTGAATTTCAATCAAACTTCGTTCATTTGCTTCTTCAAAAGTCAGAGATAGAATAGCCTCGTGCTTTTTCTTAAATTCCTCGACTGTTAGCCATGTCTTCTTATTATCCTCGCTAATTTGCCCATCAATCACCTTTGCAATCTCAAGCGCCATAATGTACATGGCTCGTTTATCAACTGTCAAAACTTCTAGATGGGTGGTTAAAATACGGAGATAGTCTCCCTTTTCATTATAATCCGTAGCAAACGCATCTTCAAACTCTATCTCAATACATTCGTTAAGATGTGAAAAGAGTCTTCGTACCCCTTCCTTTAGGGGGACACTAGACCATCGCTTATCTGCAGTACTTTTCCTCAAGGATAAATTTACAGAAAAATCCTCTTGTAATGCATCATTATTCCCAGCATTTGAGTAAGAAACTTGCTTTTCTTCTGGAAACCACATTTTTCCAGCTAGTTCCAAATAACCATAAGGTACTCTTTTTGTATAATCACCTTTTAAGTATAATTTCATTATTCACTCCTTATTGCATCAACCAGTTAAATGCTTTCCACATATTTTTGATAATTTCCTCTTTTGCACCTTGACCAAGTCCTTTTAGTTCAGACTGTTTATTTACCCATTCTACAATATCCTTTCTGCTTGAAATAGTTGAAGCTTTGATATCTATGTCGAGGTCATAACCTGACTTTCCACTCCCTGACTGAACTTGGATTTTCCCACTATTTGGCTCGGCATCAACTCGAATGTTATCAAGCTTTTTACCTTTAACTCGTCCAGAAACTTTTTTTCCAAAAGTCTTACTCGTCGGTTTAGTCGCCTGCCAGCTGTCGTAACTTTGGGCAAAGCTGACATTTAAACTAGCATTGGCTGTCCAAGTCTTGATAATAGCATCATTAATGGCATATGTGCCACCAGCAATTATCGTCGCTCCTGTCGCAAAACCAGCCGCTGCCGCTGTTTCTATGGGAATAGTTAAAGTCCCAAAACTTGGTATAGAAACTACTAAGCCTGCCGCCCCTCCTCCTAAGCTTATTGTATCAATCATAGCACCAAGGGCAATACTTCCTAGGCCCGCTAAGAACTCTGCCGCATTTTCTCGGATACTTTCCCAGAATTGCCCCCCTCGCTCATCATTCAGACGCTGAGTGTATTCTTCATCAAAATTACCATTTTTTAGAACAACCCACACTTCACCAACAACTGGGACATCACTAACTTTGGTAGGTATAAAAGTCAGTATATTCCCCTCATGATCAAAGCGTAAAGATTGATTGAATTCTTGAATCAAGATTGGCCAGTCGCTAGAAGGTTTCCCCTCTAAGTAGGCCAGCAATTGTTTACGATAGTAAGCCGCTGCTTCATCAGGCAGCATCAATTCTCTGATACTCTGATTAATCAAAGAAATCTTAGGATCTACTCCTCTTCCATAAGTACGAATTTCTTCATTTTTCAGTTTTGAAACCCAAGACATGTCCGCACCATTTGTATAGTAGTTTCCTTCTGCATCAATTGTGATTTGACTCAATGACACTGCTCCTTGAATAGCTAGTCTCAAAATTTCTAGACTGTCTGTAAAGTATTTTGAAACATCTGCCACAAACCATTCCAGCTTGTCAATTTTTTCCTGAATTTCCCGAATGCCGATATTTAGCTGGTTTTCCAGCACTGTCAGAGCATTCGTCTTGGACAGATTGTCAGCTAATTCCCCTGTAAGTCCATCAATAATCCGGCGAAATAGAAATTGATACTCTGCCAGCTGAGCTTGAGTTTTCTCTAGCATCTCCTGTTTTGTTTCCAACTGTTCTTTCAGCAAGTCAAGATCCAGTATCCCATACTCAGATACGGTGGAGTCAGCATATTTATAAGAATTCAGCTCCTCCTGAATATCATCAATAGCAGCTTGCAGCTTTTTGATAGCAGGGATTATAATTTCTGTAAATAAGCCTTTTCCCGCTGTATAAGCCGCTCCCTGCAGCTCACCCGACTCCAAAGAGGCAATCAGGTGATCGCAGCCACTAGATAGACGATCGGTCACCTGATTAGCTACCTGCAGGTTGCTAGTCATCGCTTGGATAAGCTGTGCTGAATCTGTTGCACTATATTTCACTCCCATGGCAGACTATTCCTTTCTTTGGTCAGTTTTTCTCGCTCTTCTTCCAGAGTCTTTCTTGTTTGACGACCGAGCTTTTCTAGTTCATCCATCTGCACCCCCACATAGTTCTTAACCTGTTGATTAAGATGGTGAGTCTCTGCTAAATCACGACTGAGGGAAGCAGTATTTTGCGGATACTCATAAAGTAGATTTTCCATTCGATTCGTCAAATATTGGAAATCCGTCGCAAAATTTACTAGAGAATCTTCGTATTGATGTTTGAGAGCCATAAATTTATCTTCTTTTTGATCAACTTTGAGAATTTTTTCGTAAAGTTCCTGGCGTTCTTTTTCGCTTTTATCTGCCTTCATCTCAACTCTCCCAGCGCTTAGCCTGCTCTATATCGCGTTTCTCAATTTTTGCAGCAATTTCTGGAAATTTATTGGCCTGAGTTAAGACGGCCGAACTGAAGTCACTGATAGCCTGCAGCATTTGATTGCAGGCTTGACGGCCAGCTTCCATTCCAGCAATCCCTGTTGTATAGAAAAATTCAACTTGTTGATTTTGTGCATTGCTGGTATCAACTCCAACTAGCTCGCTGATAGCAGATCCAGCTGAAATAGTGTTTGATTTAATTTGTCCCATCTTCGCTTCTCCTTTTATTTATAGAATTACCAACATACCTTTTCATTATATCACATTCCTCAAAATCATAGGTTCTTAAACAAAAAGAGACTGAAACAAAAATGTTTCAGTCTCGCCTTATTATGTTAAGAGACTATTAATATGGTTGATAACTGTTCAATGGCCAGCGGTTGCTGAGCAATAACTCAGAGTTGGAACTATTTATAATGACTTGAAGCTCTTTAAATCTGAAACTAGATAGTAGAAAGAAAAGCAAAACATTAAAAATTTCGCACAGCCCCACCACACTTACTTGTAACTAGTCCTTCCACAAATTCATGGCATTGAGGAAATCATCCGAAACCGTTACATTCTGTGGATTGCTTGCTTCACGTTCCGCCCGTTTGGCTTCTACTTGAGCTTGGGTTGTAATGCCTTCTCGCCGCCAATTTCGCAAGATGGCCTGGATATATTTCCAATTAGGCTTACCATTGAAAACCGCTTCGCGTAAAGCAGCCTTGACCAAATCTGGATTGGTTTGATCGTCCTTAATAGTCTTGGTCAAATCCTCGATTTCAAATGGAGTCAAAAGACGCCCCAACTCTTGCTGGAATGTTTCGACCAGTTCCTTGAGAAGATTGCCATCAGATGTAGACGTTGACCCAGTAGGACTAGAAGTCTCCAAAAGCTCATCTAGCTTTTCTAAGGCTGGTGAAGCATCAAAAATCGCCTCAATTTCCCCATTCAGTTCGATGGTTCTGTACTGGAGCAAGCCTTTTTCTGTCAGATGAGACATGGAACGATTGACCTCGGATAAGGTCTTGCCAATATGCTCCGCAATCTGACTAGGTGCAAACTCCTCCAATGAGGTGGTATTTTGCAAATAAAAAAACTGCCAGACCAAAAAATCATCGCTGGAATCAAAAATGTCTTTAAAATGCAAAAAGAGGGCACTTGGAAGAACCAAGTTGCCGTTTTTGTAAGCTGCTAAATAAGTCATAGTACCTCTTTATAAATAAGCAAAGAAGGATGCATCATTCTCTGGACTTTGCCAATCAAATGGCGTTTCTTGATAGACTGCATAATTGACCCAGTTACTGAAAAAGAGAGCTGCCGCCAAACTCCAGCGCAGACAAGGTGTCGCATTCACATCATCATTCTTGAAGTAATTCTCAGGAATATGAGGATCCTTGCCCGCTTCCAAGTCACGGAAATACTCCTTGGCAAGGGTATCACGGTCGTATTCCATGTGACCAAAGCTATACACCTCTCGCAAGTCTCGGCTCGCCAAAACAGACAAGCCAGTCTTTTCTCCCTCAGAGAGAATCTCTAGATTAGTCAGATTCAGAATGTCTTCTTTCAGTACTTCTGTATGCCTTGAATGAGGTGTGATAAATTCATCATCAAAACCTCTGAAAAGTAGATTATTGCTTGGAGCCGACTGCTCGTAAACACCCGAAAGTTTCTCTTCCATCTGGTGCTTATCCACGCCATAGCGGGCATAAAGGCCGGCCTGAGCTCCCCAGCAGATATGCAAAGTCGAAAAGACATGAGTCTTGGACCATTCAATCACCTGCTGGAATTCCTCCCAATAGTCTACCGCCTCAAAGGGCAGATGCTCTACTGGCGCTCCTGTGATAATCAAGCCATCAAAGAAACGATGCTTGACCTCATCAAAAGTCTTGTAAAAGGTTTGCATATGTTCCACTTGGGTAGTCTTTGACGTATGAGAAGTCATATAAAGAAACTCAATAGTCAGCTGCAAGGGCGTATTGGCCAAATGACGCAAAATCTGAGTTTCCGTCACCATTTTCTGGGGCATAAGATTGAGTATCAAGATATTCAAGGGACGGATATCCTGATGATCTGCCCGGTCATCATCCATGACAAAGATATTCTCAGAGCTTAAAATTTCAACTGCGGGAAGCTTCTTATCAATCTTGATAGGCATGAAAGTATCTCCTTTTGTTTAATATACCTATTATACTCAAAGGAGATATAGTTTTCAATTATACTTTTTCTCTAACTAGATATAGTAATAAGCTATATCTTTAGTAGTGCATCAATACTTTGTAGTCATAATCGCCGATTGCTTCGCGACCCTTGAGCTCATCCAACTCGATGAGGAAGGCACAACCAGCAACAACTCCGCCAAGGCGCTCAATCATTTCAATGGTCGCCTTAACTGTTCCACCAGTCGCAAGAAGGTCATCGACAATCAGAACGCGTTGACCAGGTTTGATTGCATCCGCATGCATAGTCAGAGTATCTACACCATACTCTTTTTCATAGTCAGCTGAGATAACTTCACGAGGAAGTTTGCCAGGCTTACGAACAGGAGCAAAACCAACTCCTAATTCAAAGGCAACTGGACAGCCTACGATAAAGCCACGCGCTTCTGGACCAACGATCATGTCAATTTCCTTGTCAGTCGCATACTGTACAATTTCACGCACAGCGTAGCTATAGGCATTTCCATCAGCCATCAAAGGGCTAATATCACGGAAGAGAATCCCTTCCGTTGGGTAGTTTTCAATAGTTGCAATATAATCTTTTAAATTCATAATGTTCTTTCTTTCAAAAAAATTTTTACTCTCTATTATACCATGTTTTATTCAAAAAGGCTGTAGCAGACTATCAAATATTTTAACATATAAAATATTTGTAAAATAAGGAGGTTTGTCGCTTATTTACTCATGAGATAGTCATAAATCTCCTGCACGGTACCCAATGCCATGAGTTCTTGTTCTTTGACTAGGCGCTTGAGGTCTTGGTAAATGTGACTGCTGTCAATTTCTTTCTTTTCAGCTTCCTTATTGACTTTCATGACGCCTTCTGTGATGCTGACAAAACCCAGTTCTTCAAAAATCTGAATCATTTTAATCAAGAGAATGGGGTCGATTTTCAGGTAAGCTGCTAGATCCTTGAGCTTATAGCGAACATCAAAATCGGGGAACTGATAGATAGTTTTGTAGAGTTTGGCAAACTGCTCACGGTTGCCATAACCAGTCAGATAGTAAGGCTTGGCAATCTCATTCTTAAAGTAAATCGCTTCGAAATCCTGAGACTGAAGAATCTTCTTCAGGACCTGCAAATCATCAGGCAGGTCATAAACCACAACTGCTCTGCTATTTGCCAAATCCGGTAATTCCTCTGTGAAACGCAAGACAGGAACCTTGTCAGGCAGCGTCGCATTTTTGCTGCGGATATTGAAAAGCTGAACACCGTCCACACGGGCATCTACCAGCATGAGCTGGAGACTGGTCTGTCCATTCCATTTATTGACAGAGAGGCTGACAGCTAGCTCCAAATTCTTGGTCTGGGCAAACTCTGTCGCCAGGCTTCCTTGCCCAAAAGCTATTACTTCAAAAGATGCGTCTTCCTGAGAAATTTTCAGCTTGAGATGGCTATTGCCAGCCCCCATAGTCCGAGCATTATCCACTTTAAAATCCTTGAGGTAAAAAAGTGGCTTCTTATTGTCCATGCCAAAAGGCGCCAGTTTTTCAAAGCTTTTGAGTGTATCAAGGGTCAGTTCTGGCAGCTGCAACTCCTCGTCTAAATAGAGTGTTGTTTTGCCAGTCAAATCCAAATCATTGTCTAAGATGTAAGCTGTCAAGATATCAGCAAGCTCCGCCAGCTTGTCTGCTTCAAGTGTCATTCCAGCTGCTCCAGCATGGCCACCAAAAGCTACAAAGAGATCACGATAACTGTCCAAGGCCTCAAAAATATTGACCGCTTCAATACTGCGGGCGCTGCCCTTAGCGATACCATCCTCGATATTGAGCACTATGACTGGCTGGTGCAGCTCTTCCAGCAAGCGCCCAGCGACAATCCCTAGCACTCCAGGATTCCATCCTTCCTTAGCCAGCACTTGCACTGGTCTCTTAGGGTCCAGCATGGTTTGTGCTTCTTCATAAATCTGCTGGACAATTTCCTTGCGCTCGTCATTTTTCTGGTTGATCATAAGAGCAATGTCACGAGCTTCTTCGTCGTCAAAGCCAGTCAAAAGCTCAACCGCCGGATTGGGATCATCCAGCCGTCCCAAGGCATTGAGTCGGGGGGCAAGCTGGAAGCCAACCGTTTCTTCATCCAGTTCATCTGGCTGAATGCCTGTAATTTTGAAAAGTTCTTGAAGTCCTACTCGCTGGGTGTTTTTGAGGACGGAAAGGCCGTATTTGACCAAAATCCGATTTTCCCCCGTCAGACTGACCATATCGGCAATGGTGCCAATGGCAACTAAGTCCAAAAGTTCGACTTGGACTTCTTCCAACAAGGCTGTTGCCAGCTTAAAAGCCACCCCACAACCAGCTAAATGCTTGAAAGGGTAATCCGCTCCGCTATGTTCCGGATGGACGATTGCATAGGCATTTGGCAGCTCCTCCGGCATGGAGTGGTGATCCGTCACGATGACATCCACGCCCAGAGACTGAGCCAGCTCGATCGCTTCAAGGCCCGCCACTCCATTGTCCACTGTAATAATGAGCGAGATGCCTTGATTTTCAATAAAATACTTGTAAACACTGCTATTAGGACCATAGCCGTCCGTAAAGCGATTGGGCAGATAAACCTGACACTCAGCCCCCAGCTGCTCCAAGGCTTCCTTGACAATAGATGCCGAGGTCATCCCATCAGCATCATAATCACCATAGATCAAAATCTGTTCGTAATTCTCAATCGCTGCACGAATGCGCTCCACTGCTCGCTCCATATCATGCAGGTCATAAGGATCGTGAAGCTGATCTAAACTAGGCTCCAAAAATTCCTGTAAGGCCTCTTCAGTCTGCACACCTCTTTGGTAAAGAAGACTGGCAGCTGCAGGCTCTAATCCGGCTTTCTTGGCCTTTTTTAAAAATTTTTCGTCTGTAAAATTAGTGGCAAACTGCCAGTCATATTTTGAGCTAATCATGATAAGTGAAACACTTTCTCCGTTCAATCTTGTCTGAATATTATAACATGAAAAAGCGACAGAACAGAAGAAAAAGGCACGAAATATTTCTTCTGTTCTATCACTTTATATTTTACTTTCTCACTCGATTAAAATTTGAGTAAGGACAACTTTTCTGGATTTTCGCTTACCAGTTAGGACTTCTACGATCGTCATATCCGACTTACTAGCTTTCTTTCGTCATCCCATTCCCTTTGTAAGTCTTTGCTTTAAGAACAAGCGCTTCCGAGCCAATAAAATGACTTCTGCGCTTAGATGAGTCAAGAGCAAGGTTAGCAAAAATACAATTCTTCCCTGCTGCCATTTGACAAAATCGGTTTTTTGGAGCAGATAAAAAGAGGATTCTATAAAAATCGGATGCAAAAAGAAATATAAAACGCTCAATTCTTTAAGGTGATACAGATGCCAGTTTTGACCAATTCTTGTACGCAAAATCCAATTCACCAGAAATAGAGCAAAGAGGGGCAGAGCCAAAAAGAAGTTCTTGTCAATTCCCTGATGGATGAAGACAATCCACCCATCTAGTAGCAAAAGAAGACCGGATAAAAATAGATTTTTCCCATAATCCTTCCTAAAAATGCTAGACTGCTGATAATCATAAAGAAGATAGCCTAAGTAAATAAAAATGGGAGTATAGAAAAGGCCGTTTCGGGTGGTGAAGAAAATTTTAGCATAGGCATCAAATGACTGGGTAAGCCAGCTATTTGAGAAATAAGCGTAGTATGTCTCAATGGATCCCACTACATAAAGCAGGAGCAAAAAAATCCCCGTCTTTCTAGCACCCCATTTTCTATAAACATAGTGAACAAGTAAAAGGCCCAAGAGAAAGGCTGGAATGTACCAAAGTTGATAACATAAGCCGATATACAAAATCCCAGCCAACAAGGCCAAAGGAGCGAAATGTTTTTGAACTGGCAAGGTCCAAAAATACGCCAAAGCATAAGGAACATAAATCCCGCTCCACAAAAGATACTGCTTCAAAATACGCTTAATGTACAGCTTCATTTCCTGCTTCTTAGCCAAGCTGGACTTTAGCATAAAAGCTGATGAAATCAGGAAAAAAGGCACTGCCATGCGACCAAACATGCTTTTCTGAGTAAAATGTAAAACTTCATTTTCAAAAAGTCGCTGACAATGGACCAAAATTACCAAAATTGAAGCTAGGTACTGAAACAAACTGAGCATGGCGTAGTTGACCGGTTGCTCAGGCTCTCTGACATTTCTTTCTGCCATAAATACTCTCCCTAGGAAGATGTGCTTAATAAATAGATTTAGCGCTTGCTCAGCCAAACATGCTGAAAGGCAGCAATGTCTCGATAAGGTGATTGGTTGCAGACAGCCAGCTCCATCTCAAGCATCTTTTCAGCCCAGTCAGGGGCAGTTTTGTAGTCATTGGATTGCAGCCCGTAAAAAATCCGTACTCCCTGATAATCCTCAACTTCTAATGGCAAATCTGAAATCACTTCCTGAACCTGATAGACCTTAGCAGCACCCATGCTGTGGGTTTCATATTCCTGACCTGCCAAAAGCTGCTGGGCCTTTTCTGGGTCATTTTCAAAAACCACCGTATGCATAATGCGCCCAACCTCGTGATGCTTGACCAGAGAAATTTTGCCGTCCTTTTTTAAGAGGCGGGAAAATTCTGTCAAATAGAGAGCAGGCTCAGACACATACTCTAAAACATTATGACAGATGATGACATCAAAAGACTGGTCTGGCAATGTTTGCAGAACTTCGAGACTGCCTTGCAATTGCTCATAATAAAAGTCCTGCTTGCGCTCGGCAATCATTTCTGAGTTCGGCTCAATGGCGGTCACTTGGTTCTTTTCCGCTAGAAAATCAGCCACAATCCCAAAACCGCTGCCGAAATCAAGGATTTTCTGTCCCTTCAGAGATTTAAGAAAAGCAAAAACAATATCATACTGAAGTTTACCCCAAGGCGCCTGCAGATGAGCCTTGTAGGCTTGTAGATTAGCTGTCATAAAACCTCACTTATAGTTAAACATACTGGCTGCCATCTTGTCTGCCATTCTTGGAAAAAGTGTATAGAGCTTGTGGGCTAGATTGAGAATCCCTGGTAGATTCATTTCCCGCTTCTTTTTGCCAAAGGAACTGACAATTTTGCCTGCTACAAAGTCTGGCTCAAGCATATATTTGTCTACTGCTTTCACATAGGAACCATCAGGATCTGCCTGATCGAAAAAAGCTGTTTTGATAGGACCTGGATTCACCGTCGTGACATAGACCCCAAAAGGCAGGAGTTCCAAACGCAGGGCATTAGAAAAGCCAATAGCCGCAAACTTGGTCGCTGAGTAAAGACTAGACTTGCTACTGGCAATGAAACCGGCCATACTAACGATATTAACGATATGGCCTCGGCCTGCCCGCTTCATGCGAGCCCCAAAGATACGGGACAGGTTCATCAGGGCAAAGGTATTGACTTCAAACATAGCCTCAATATCGCTTGAGCTGATTTTGTCAAATTCCTCAAAAATTCCATAGCCAGCGTTATTGACTAGGACATCGACGTGCCCGTATTGTCTGTCAATCCGCTCAGCAAATCTTTCCAAAGCTGAGCTGTCTGTAATATCCAGCTCCACTAAGTCAAGATTTTCCCTTTCTCCATATAGTTTTTCCAGCTTAGCCTTGCTCCGTCCGACCAAAATCAGTCGGTCATGGGGCAAGAGCTGAACCATTTCCTGAGCCAGCCCACCGCTGGCCCCTGTGATGATGATGGTGCGCATTGTTCTGCCTTTCGTGTTGTTAATTTAATGAAATCTTTTTCCAGCTAAATAGTCAGCATAAGCTTGATCAATGACCGGAGCAAAAAGATGATAATCCTCCCAGCTACCTAAAAATTCCAAAGGTAGGTCGTACAAGTCATTGACTACAAATTCGGAATAATCCTTCATATACTGATGTTCATAGTAATCGTTCACAAAAGCCTGAAAATCCTTTTTGACATCCATTGTTCCCAATTTGCCATCACACCAGCCTAGAAGATAATCCACACCCAAAGTTTGCTCGTCTTTGACACTTTACTTTGGAGTACGGTTTCTTCATCAGGAGTCATCATTTCCTTTGCATCATGCTGGATGAGCCAAGTAACGAAGAAACCAATATGATTCGCAGCCCAACAATGAATCTCTCGGTAATCATCTTGTGTCAATTCTTCATTTTGTAATTGGTAGCTGTAAAGATAGTTGGTTAAGGCATCCTCAAAATACCAATCAGCTTTATCGAATAAACGATTTTCAACTGTCATCTTATTTTCCTCTCAACGAAACTGTCTGAGACTGTAGAATTATAACTCAACCTCTTCCAAATCCTTGACCACATGGACATTTTCAAAGACAGCACTGGCATCACGACGCATTTGGCTAATGTCTTTCGATAAGAAACGCGCGCTAACATGATTGAGCAGGAGGCGTTTGACACCAGCTTCTTTGGCTACCTCTGCGGCTTGCATATTGGTAGAATGACCATGCTTGCGAGCCATCTTTTCATCTCCCTTGCCATAGGTCGCTTCATGGACCAGCACATCTGCTGCCACAGCCAAGCGAACACTTGAATCGGTTTTTCTGGTGTCACCCAAAATGGTAATGGTCTTACCCGGGCGAGGAGCTGAGATATAATCGGCTGCTATGATTTTGGTGCCATCTTCTAGGACGATGTCCTGACCATTCTTGACTTTTCCAAAGAGAGGGCCAAAGGGAACGCCCGCCTCGCGCAACTTATCCGCATCCAGCGTTCCTTCCAAATCTTTCTGCATCACCCGATAACCCACACAGAAAATCGTGTGGTCTAGCTTATCCGCATAAACAGTAAACTTGTCCGTCTCCAGAATCTTTCCCAGACTGTTTTCATCAAACTCATGAAAATCAATCCGATAAGGCAGGCGGGAACCAGACACGCGCAAGCTCGTCATCACAAAATTCTTGATACCGACTGGGCCATAAATTTCTAAATCCGTCTGCTCTTCATTAGCCTGAAAAGCTCGGCTAGAGAGGAAACCTGGCAAGCCGAAAATATGATCGCCGTGCAGGTGCGTAATGAAAATCTTTGAAATCTTACGAGGTTTAATGGTAGTTTCTAGAATTTGATTCTGGGTACCTTCGCCGCAGTCAAACATCCAGACTTCATTGATTTCCTCCAAAAGCTTGAGGACAAGACTGGACACATTGCGAGCCTTGGAAGGCTGACCGGCTCCGGTTCCTAAAAATTGTAATTGCATATTTTTCTTTCTAAATGATATAAATCATGGCAGAGCGATTCTGCGAGTGATAGTATTTTTTGCCAGCATAGGACTGGGCCAGCTGACTGACTTCATCTTGATTGTAGCCCAGAACTCTCTGGCTGCCATCCGCCAGCTGCTGCCAATCGGTCAAAGCAGTCAGCGCCTGACTTTCCACGACTTGAGAGTCAGCTTTGAGAGGTACCATTTTTATTCTCCCAGCCTCTTCGTAGACCAAGTACTGCGGAAAGACTTGGGCGATTTCGAAAAGCAAGTCAGCTGTTACCGGCTCTGGGTTTTCAGGGAAGACCAAGCCGACTTCTTCACTCTCATAGCAAAATCCATAGGACTTGCCAGACAGATTGAGACGGACAAAAGGCTTGCTTTCTACAAAGCTAGGCTCCGCATTCCACAAGTCCAGCGCTTGGCTAATTTCTAGAAAATAGGCTGTCGCGGCTTCCGGACTTTTCTTTTGATAAAGCTCAGCAAAGTAAGCATTGATAACGCTGGGCGGCGGTGTGATGAAGCTACGCTTTTGCTCCTCTGTCAGGCCATCCAACACTTGCTCTAAGTAGACCCTGTCTAGGCTAGTAAAACCGCCGTATTTGAGGGCTAAGTCAATATAATCAGTCATAAAATTCTTCCAGTTTCCATTTATTTTTCTCGGCAATCCAGCCTGAAATAGCTTCGACATCGTCTATGTATTCTCGATGTCCGATAATTGCGACTTTCTCTAAATCATGAATCTTGTAGGCCTTAGCTGGAGCTACCTTGATGGTAAAAGGCAAAAATAACTCTTTCATCCGCTCCAGCAGGACTTGCTGCAAAAGAGCTCTGCTATTGTCCGCCTTAGCCGAAATCAAAGAATAAGGAGTCAGGGTCGGGGTGAAATCCTCTGCCTTGTCTGCTTTGTTATAGAGAGTCAGCCGGGGAATATCCAGCATATCCAGCTCCTTCATGATGTCGAGGACAGTCTTTTCGTGCTCCTCATGATGAGGGTCGCTGGCGTCAATAACATGGACTAGCAAATCGACATTTTTACTCTCTTCCAGAGTGGATTTAAAGCTGGATACCAGCTCTGTCGGCAAATCCTGAATGAAGCCAACCGTGTCCGTCAGCGTGACATTGAGCTGGCCACTGAGGTTGATGTTCTTGGTCGTAGCATCCAGCGTCGCAAAGAGTTCGTCTGCCTCATACTGGCTCTTGCTGGTCAAGCAGTTCATGATCGTAGATTTTCCAGCATTGGTATAACCGATGAGACCGATTTTGAAAATACTGGATTCCAGCCGTTTTTCACGAACGGTAGCCCGATTTTTCTCGACAGCCTTGAGCTGGCGCTCAATATCATGAATCTGATTGCGGACACTGCGTCGATTGAGCTCCAGCTGGCTCTCACCAGGCCCACGAGAGCCAATGCCACCTGCCTGACGGCTAAGCATAATACCCTGCCCAACCAAGCGAGGCAGCAGGTATTTGAGCTGGGCCAGATGCACTTGCAGCTTGCCCTCATGACTCCTAGCCCTCATGGCAAAAATATCCAAAATCAGCTGCATACGGTCAATGACCTTGACTCCCAAGCTTTCCTCCAGATTGACATTTTGGCGAGGTGTCAGACGGTTATTGACAATGACGGTCGAAATCTCCTCGGCATCAACCAGCTGCCGGATCTCTTCTAACTTGCCAGATCCGACAAAGGTCTTGCTGTCATACTTTTCCCGTTTCTGGCTATAGGAGCCAACTATCTCAGCCCCTGCAGTCTTAGCCAGACTTTGCAGTTCCTCCATGGATAGGTCAAAATTTTCTGTGTCTGCCAGTTCCACACCGACCAAAAAGACACGCTCTGTTTTTTTCTCTGTTTCTATCATTTCATATCCTTACTAAAACTTGGTCAGCCAGCTACTTGTCCAAAAACTTCCTGATGTCTTCCATAACCTGCTCTTTATAGTCTGGATTTCCCACCTTATAAAAGGTCACGGCCATCCGATTTCGAAACCAAGTCAGTTGCCGTTTGGCGAAACGGCGGGTATTCTGCTTGAGCTTGTCCACCGCCTCTTCTAGACTAATCTGGCCTTCAAAGTAGGGGAAAAGTTCCTTGTAGCCGATTCCTTTGCTGGCTTGACTGGTTGGAGCCTGCTCATACAGCCAGCGGGCTTCTTCTAAAAGTTCGGCTTCTAGCATCAGATCTACTCGCTGATTAATTCGCTCATAAAGTTTTTGTCGCTCATCATCTAGACAAATCAGCAGGGCTTCATAGTCTGGTTGATTGTTTTCTAACGAACCGCCCAGATGGGCAATTTCCAGCGTCCTCATAGCTCTGCGTCGATTTATCTGTGGAATCTCGATACCCAGCTCTGCTATTTTCCCAAACAAAGCCTCATCTGACCAAGTATCCAGCTGCGCCCGATAGGCTAGAATCTCCTCATGAGAGGCAGAGCCGCCCAGATGATAGCCTTCGAGCAAGCTCTGGATATAGAGCCCCGTGCCACCGCAAATGATGGGAAGCTGACCTTGAGCCTCAATCTCACGAATAGCCTGAGCCGCCTCAGTCACAAAATCATAGGCCGAGTAGCTTTCTCCAACCTCCCGCACATCCAGCAGATGATGGGGAATGCCCTCCTGCTCCTCCGGACGAATCTTAGCCGTTCCAATATCCAAGCCACGATAAACCTGCTGGCTATCACCGCTGATAATTTGGCCATTGAAGCGCTTGGCTACCTCGATACTCAGAGCCGTTTTTCCGACCGCCGTCGGCCCCACTATCACAATTATTTTGGTTTTCATCTTTTTTCCTTGAAAAAATTTTGATTTTTCGTTACTATTAATTATAACATAAATAATAAAAGTTCAGAAAAGGAGAAATCACATGGCTAAAGGATTTGGAAAAGGCGTTCTTACAGGTGTAGCAGGTACTGTCGCTGCTCTTGCTGGTGCAGTCTATGCCTTTAAGAAAAAAGTTATCGAACCTGAGGAACAAAAAGCAGCTTTCATCGAAGAAAACCGTAAGAAAGCCGCTCGCAAACGTGTAGCACACTAAGCCTGCACATTTTACAAAAGAGAGTGGGAAAAAAATCGGTAATTCGTTAGAATTCGATTTCGTCGTCCCACCCTCCGCACAGTTGAGTAGGGCTGTAAAAGCTGATGAAATCAGCCTAGTAGAGCCCACTCAACCACTGCGTCTTGCTCGACATTCCAAAGACAATTGAGAGGCTAGGACTTTTGTCCCAGCCTCTTTTCTTTTTTAGAAAACAGCAAGCTGAATAACTGCTACAGATAAAACAATTAATCTTTTACATCAGTCTCTTTTTTAGATGGCTGAATGCCATGAGTGCTAAAGATATAATTGCTTAAGAGCGAAAATACTAACAACCCAAGCACAAAAAACAAATCATAAGTGGGGTCAGAAGACAGGGAAACGAAAGGAATCGAAAGACACAAAATTGTGACATAAAAGATTTTCAACTGCTTGATATAGAGACAAAAGAGTTCAATACTCCGACTGCCACTGATCTGCGACTTAGACTTACTTTTCGCGTACCAGATGATAAAGGCTTCCGCATAACAGAATAGACTTAGCAAAAAGACCATGCTCCCAAAGCGAATCCGCAGTAGAATTCCCACTGCTAACAATAAGATGAAACCTAAGCTCGTAGCAACTACTGCTCGCCTAGTATTCGTCATAAAATCAACTCCTTTAAAGGATAAATTCAAAGAATGTCTTTAACAGTTTTTCTCTTTTTATTCTCAAGTAATCAAAAAATCAATCCTTATTTCTATGATGAGAACTAAAAAAATATAAGCAAAACCATTAAAAACGAGACAATTAGACCTACCGTAGTTTGGTTTAAAAACGGATAATTAAAAAATAAATAATTACAGAGTGTTAATAATAGACCTCCTGCCGTTAACACAAAAGATATAAGCAGAGAAATTTTTAAAAACAATTTCTTTTCCATATTAGTGATCTCTTTTTTCCTTGTATATTCCATTAGAAAAGCGGAACTGCTTTTCTAAAATAGACAACAGTTAGTTTAAAGTCCTCTTTTTCGGATGATCCGATAAGTCATCAGACAGCAGAGGAGCATGAGAGAGAGCCGGATCATGATCACGCTGACACCATTTGCGGTAAAATCATTGAAGAAGAATCCTTTGCTATTGGAAAGTTTCAATAAGATTCCTTCCGTTCCATCGGTTGAAATTGAAAAAATAGTTAGTATCTTATTCATCAGACCATCTCTGAAGATATTCATCAAAAAGTCTGGAGCCAAGAACATTCCTACAGAACTCGCAAATGTTGCTAGAGGCGACTTTGTCACACTAGATATGAGGACCATCACCCCAATAATAAAGAGCAAACCAACAAACTGGAATAGGATAAGGCGAATTAACAATTCTGAGAGATTCATCTGGACAGGAAATTGCAAAATATTATAAATAGTCGAAATCCACTCCAAGTTCATCTGGACGCTGGTATCCCAACCGCTCCAACCGAAGTAGGTCCCAAACACCAGCAAAACAAGGCTATTAATAAGGACAAATGTTACAATAGCAATTCCAAATACAGATAAGATTTTTGCAATCGTTAACTGATTGCGACCATATTTAGTTGTCAAAAGTAATGAATCCATCTTTCTTGCTCGATCACCTGAGAAAACAGAGCAGCAAATATAGATCACAAATACCACCATTAAGCTAAAAGCAGCAGTTAAGGTATTAAACAACTTATGCCAAGGAGCAAAATTTCCCAGCTTTAACGTTTTTAAAGGGAAATGAGACTGCAGCTCTTCTTGCGACTTGAGGCTAATCCCGTCATAATGTAAGACATCGTCAGATTTATAGGTATCTGTTAGAATTTCTTGAGAATTTGAGACGAGGCGATCAATGGCATACCAGGAAAACATATCATACAAATCATTCTGTTTAAAATAGGGCATATTAGCTGCATAGTCATTAACGATTTTACCCATTAAATCATCCGATAAATAACCAGTATGCTCTTCAGCAATCTTTTGTTTGATCACAACTGCTTGTTTTCCATGTATTCGATCAGCTGAAGATCCGCTAATTTGACCATCATTAAAAAAATTTGCATAAAACAATCCAGCTAAAACCAACATAATAGCCAAGACTGCACCTAAAACTGATTTCTTTTTTAATAATTTTTTCAATTCAAAAGGAACTAAAGCTATCATCCATTTACCTCCTCTCTAAAGTAATAAATATACAAATCTTCCAGACTTGGCACTATCCGTTGCGCCCCTTCGACAGGACTATCATCGCTAATAACCCGCAAGACGATACCGCCTGGTTCTATCCGCTCATTCACAATGACATAATCCTTTGCAAAACGCTGCCAATCACGCTCGGAAACACGAAATTCCCAAACTTGCCCCTCGATAAGTGAAAGAAGTTCCTTGGCACTTCCTCTCTCCACAAAGTTTCCATCTTTTAGGATTAGGATTTCCTTGGCTATCGCTTCTACGTCCGATACGATATGGGTAGATAAGAGGATGATTTTATCAGCCGATAGCTCACTGATAATATTTCTGAATTTCACCCTTTCCTTGGGATCCAGACCCACGGTTGGCTCATCTAAAATCAATATTTTGGGATTATTGAGAAGTGCCTGCGCAATGCCGAGTCTTTGCTTCATACCACCCGAATAGGAAGCAATCTTCTTTTTCCGAACATCATATAAACCAGTAAGTTTCAAAAACTTATCACTCTCTACTCTGGCTTGTTTCTTCGTCATTCCCTTAAGAGCAGCCATATATAAAAGGAAATCGACCCCAGTAAAGTTATGATAATAAGAAAAATCTTGAGGCAAGAATCCGAGATACTGGATATACTCTTCGGCATGCGAGGCGTCATCAAACTTTATCCTTCCTTGGCTCGGCTTTATGAGATCACAAATGATATTCATCAAGGTCGTCTTACCTGTACCATTTGCCCCAAGTAAACCATAGACTCCCTCAGTAAATTCACAGGAAATATCTTTGAGCACAGACTTAGAGCCATAGCTCTTGCTAATGCCTATCATTTCTAACTTCATAGATGCCCTCCATTCCAAAAAGCGCCATTAGAGATAGCAAACCACCTTTTTCCAAAAATCACAAACATTATTATACTGTTATTATAACATAAATTTTTGATTAAAAGTTTTTTTAATAGACTTCAACCATTTATAAAGTCAATCTTAACCTGCTTAGATTATAGCGCACTTTCTTCAAATAACAAGCCGAAAATCATAAACAGTCAGTATTTCATCCTAAATGGTCATTTGAAGAAAAAACAGCACTTGCTGGAAGCAAATGCTGTTTTTACTAAAATAATAAAATTTAAATTACAAAGAGCATAAGAAAGAATTGACCAGCAAGCATTCCACCTCTTCCAGTAGATATAAGAAAAGCACTTGGCAGGATATTCCATATCGTCTTCTTGGAAAAATTCTATAAGAAATATTCTTAGAAAACATTACGAAAAAGTAAGACAGAGAGAGTATAGCGATATTCCGTTCAATTAGCAAATTTAATTTGTTTTATGTTTTCTACTAGCTACCTTGGCATATTTTATTCCCCAAATAAGTAGAATAAGTAAGATAAATAATAAAATAGTGGATATCAGAGTAATTAATTTTTGAAAGTCATCACTAATCGTTATCAGTCTGTAAGAACTAAATATAAACAGAGCCAAAGTCAAAATAGTAAAGAAAATTTGGTTTGATAAGATGTCGGAACTACTTTCTTTTTTTATTTTGTTCATAAAATAAAGATTCAACACAAGATTGCTCACAAGTATCAAATAAAAACAAATCTGGACTAGAAGCGATGCTTTAAAAACCTGGTTACTTAAAATTATAATGAATAGAGCCAGACTAGGAAGCTGGGCAGTTAAAAATCGCATTAGATATGTATTGCTATATAATTTCTTCATTTCTTGTCACTCCTAACAATTAAATAACAAAAAACCAGACAACAGTTTGAGTTTAAGTTATATTTGTCTCTAAACAAGGCATTTCTCTTATTTCCTTCGTATTCTTAAACCCTATATTAATTATAGCACTTTTAAACAGGTGTGGCATTCAAAACCTTAAATTGTCTTTTTTTACTCATAAACAGTTGTTGTTACTCTCATTGAGTTAAATCAAGTGGCAAATCTAATCATTCGCAATCTAATAAATTCATTTTATCTCCAATTCTTGTCTAAAAGAGTAATCATGACTAGTGGTACGCAGAGAAACATTGGGATAGTGGCTGATAATATTTTGAACATTGGAGAGACCAAGCCCTCTATTTTCTCCTTTAGTGCTAAATCCCTTTTTAAAAATAGTATCGGAATGGATAGAAAACTCTTTTATAGTATTCTCAACAATAAAAATCTGTCTATTTTCCTGCTCCAAAAAGGCAAAAGAAACCACTGGATGACTAGTCTCCACTGCTGCTTCCATAGCATTATCAGCCAATATGGAAACAATCGTGATAAAATCAAGCAACTCCATTCCTTGAGGTTTGATTTCTTGCGGAACTTCCAAGCCAATTTCTATTCCCTTGCTCTGAGCTTCTAGAAATTTTGCTGACAAGACGCTCTTGAGAGCATCATTGTGAATATTGGACAGGCGACCTAAATCATATTTAGATTGGTTGAGTGCTTGACCTGAGTCTTTAAGAACTTGGTTATAAATCTGCTCGATGGCTGGTAAATCATGCGTATCAATTCCCAACTTCAGACTCCTTAAAATATTGATGTAATCATGCCGGAAACTTCGCAACTCATTATAAAGTTCTTCGATATGCTGACTGTAATCGGACATATTTCTCAATTGTAACTCTCTTTGTTCACTTAACTGCTGTTGAATTCGCTCTCGCAAATTACGGTCTAGGATATTTACTGAACTGAGAAAAAGAATAATATAAATTATCACAATTAATTTTCTATATGGCAAATTAACCACATTATGAGTTATTTCTAAATAAGAGAAAAATTGTACAAATACAATATAAAAAATCATGGATATATTAAGGAAAATGACTAGGTGTTTATCAGCCTCATTTAATCTAAATTCTCTTAACCGCTTAAATTTATAATGTAGTAAACTTGGGATCCATAACGATAGTAAACTAGCTACAAAAGCCGTAATATTTAAAATAAGCTGTTCTTCGTTTATTAGTTGGTTATATTCCAAACCGAAAATAGGAATAACAAAAAAAGTTAATATACGATATAGAAGATTCCAAAGAACAACTGGGAAAAGACCATAAAAGATAGATAACGTTATAGGAATAGAACTCTGTCTAGTTAATAATAAAGAAAAAATTAAAAAATAAACTGGAAGATCTAAGTAAGTTAAAAAAGTTTCACTAAATAAGATAAAAAGTAGAATATTAAAAAATATATAAACAAAAGGTATTAAGACGTACTTAATCCATGTCAACTTAATTCCACTGATACGTGAAAATAAGAAAGACAGAGCTATCATTTCGAAAACAAGTAAAATAACTTGTATTATTCTTGGCATAATTCCTCTCCCACTTCTATCATCCTACTTCCCTACTGCCTTAAAGCTGTCCGTAATCCTTTCATCTTGAGGCGTGATACATAGCAGCTAGCGCCATTCGGGAAATAGGCTATGTTTTCTATCTTATCCAGCTGAGAGATATTCGCTGGATTGACCACATAAGAGCGATGGCAGCGATAGAGACGCTTGTCCTGCTTTGTAATCTCAGAAAGCTGTCCGTAAAATTCGATGCGCTCTTTCTTGGTATAGAGAACTAGTCTATGAGGCACTTCTGATGTCTCAAAATAATAGATCTCATTAAAAGGCACCTGAAAATCCGACTTAGAATTTTCAAAGAGAAAAGTTTCCTCTGCTTGAAAACTGTCCTTTCTCTCGTAAAGATAGGCCAAGTCCTGCTCAATCTGCTTGATAAAATCCTCCTCAGGCAAACCTTTATCAATAAAGTCAAAAGCTGATACCTGATAACGAAAAGTCAAGGGCATAAATTCTGAGTGAGTCGTCACAAATACAATCAGAGCATAGGGATCCAACTTGCGAATCTTTCCTGCCACCTCGAGTCCCTTCTGCGTCTCTTGCTTAATCTCAATATCCAAAAAGAAAATCTGATGACTCCCCCGTTCCCTTACTGCATCAATCAGCATGTCCGGCTTGCCGTAGATTTCTAAAAACTGACATTCCCAGCCGTTCTTTTTCAAAATTCCCTGAATGGTTGACTCCATATAGGCTTGTTGCTTAAGATCATCTTCTAATACAAAAATTTTCATCTTATTTTCTTCCTTCCTGAGACCAGCGCTTGATGAGACTGGATAAATGGCGCCTTGAGCAGACAATATCTCCTAAGTCAGACTGCACAAAGAACAAGCTTTTACGCTCCCTGTCAAATCCTTGAACCTTAGCTAAATTGACCAGTGTTTGACGATTACAGTGAGACAGCTCATCAGGATAGAGCTTAGCCAGCTCAGTCAGAGAAGCCCTAAGGCTGTAGTCGCCTTGTCCAGTGACGATAAGAACGATGTGAGGCTTTTGAGGATGGGACTGGATATAGTAAATTGTCGAAAGATCCAGCTTTCGAAGAGTGCTGCCGTCTTTGATTATGATAGTAGCCATTTGTCTACCTCCTTTGCTCTAGCATAGCACAGGTCGCATAGCAAATGACTCCCAAATCCTAAATGGTAGCTGAGAAGTCTTAAATGGTCTCAGAAGCGCTAAGTAAAAACTTACTTGTTAGGTAAGCTTTTACAATCTATTATTTCAGTCTGATGTATTGATGCCAAACAGTTATACGAACTCTTATTTTTTCTTTTTCTGTGGAAAAAGTGGCATGCCCAAAGCAGCAATCTTTTCAGCTGGAACCTTCATGCCTTCTTTGATCCATTTGGAAAGTACGGAGACAACCGCAGAACTCCAGAATGAATTCATATAGGAATTGGCTGTCTTCTTCCCACCTTTGCTGCGTTTTTCAAGGAAATCAAAAACCGCCTGCGTCAGCAACTTTTCAAAATTATAGTCAATGGCCAGACTAATGACACGCGCTTCCTTCTTGGCTTCCTTAAAAAGAAAAAGCCAAATCTGGTACATTTCTGTCTTGAAATTAAACTGCTCCAGCTTGTCGACAATTCCCTGAACCGTATTTTTGAAAATTCCCTCTAGAATTTCTTCTTTGGAGCTATAGTTACGATAAAAGGCTGCGCGCGAAACCCCAGCTCGCTCGACTAATTCAGAGATGGTAATCTTTTTCAAATCTTTCTTCTCTAACAGTTGCATTAGAGAAATTTCCAAGGATTCCTTTGTAATTCGATTAGATTCTTGATTATAAGTTTTTAAATTTGCAAGGGATTTTTCTGATATTTTCTTTTCCGCCATAACAATTTCTTTCTTCCTGTATCAGCTGAGAATTAAGGCTTTATATCAAAGCATCTTCATGTTATAATTGTAAGAAAAGACATGTTTTTTGTCAATGTAGAGAACTGATAGAGCAGGAGAAACTAAATGACTTGGAAAATTGTTGCCGATTCTGGCTGTGACTACCGTGAGATTGCTGATTTGGCTAACCAGACAAGGTTTGAGAGTGTGCCACTGACCATTCAGATTGATAATGAGATTTTTGTGGATAACGCTCATCTCGATATTGATAACATGATGGAAAAAATGTACGCTACTTCAACCGCTTCAAAATCAGCCTGCCCAAGCCCTGATGACTACCTCAGAAGCTTTGAAGGAGCTGAAAATATCTTTGTCGTGACGATTACAGGCTCCCTTTCTGGTAGCCACAATAGCGCCCAGCTAGCCAAAAAGCTCTTCTTAGAAGAACATCCAACATCAAATATCCATGTCATTGATAGCCTTTCGGCTGGTGGCGAGGTCGATCTGATTGTCAAAAAATTGAACGACCTCATCAAAGAAGGGCTTTCTTTTGAGCAAGTCGTGGAAGCCATCACCCACTACCGAAAAAACACAAAGCTTCTCTTTGTACTGGCTAAGGTAGATAATCTGGTCAAAAACGGTCGTCTCAGCAAGCTTATCGGTGCGGTTGTCGGCCTCCTCAATATTCGCATGGTCGGCGAAGCCAGCGATACCGGTACTCTGGAACTTCTTCAAAAGGCTAGAGGCGCTAAAAAGGCTCTGACTGCTGCTGTCAATGAAGTTCTGAAAGCTGGATATAAGGGTGGCCGCATTATCATTGCTCACCGCAATAACGAGAAATTTTGCCAGCAATTTACAGAAGTTATCAAGGAAAAATTCCCAGCTGCCGACATTTCATTCCTACCAACTTCTGGACTTTGCAGCTTTTACGCAGAAGAAGGCGGCCTCTTGATGGGCTACGAAATTTAATCCTCTCCTTTTGAGCTGAATATCCGTATTCAGCTCTTTACTTTTTCGATTTAATTCGTTAAAATAGAAGAAAGAAAAGGAGTGAATATCATGGCAAGAGGACGCGGTGTAGCCAGCCCCCAAGATAAGGAGGCAATGCGACTCATCTCTAAAAAAATTAAAACTTTATTGAAGCAAAAGCAAATCAAACAAATTGAACTTTCCCGAGGAACAGGAATCCCAGCCAGCACTCTTACTGGCTATATCAAAGGAAATTCCCTGCCTGTCCTCGAGAATATGCAAAAAATTGCAGACTTCTTTGATATGGATGTTCAAGAGCTGGATCCTCGCTATTTATCAGTTCATAGCCCTACACCATTTTCGCTAGAGTTCACGGATATTTTCCAATCTCTAGACCAAAGCCGCAAGCAAGCTGTGACAGACTTTGCTAAAAAAGAGCTGGAAAATCAAACGACTGAGGAAAGATTAAAAGATGATTATTTTCCTTACAAGGTCTATGAAAGCTACCAGACTTTCTTGAATAAGCCTGAACAAGCTGACATCGTCTGGTTAGACAAAGAGCTTGACTATGATATTGCCCTCTGGATCCGGACAGATTCGCTGGAACCCAAGTATCCGCAAGGTTCTGTAGCACTCATCAAGAATACACACTTTGAATTTGCAGGCGCTATCTATGCAATTGATTATGACGGGCAAACCATTTTGAAAAGAGTTTTCAACGATCCAACTGGCATTCGCCTCATCTCTCTCAATAAAAAATACAGCGACAAATTCATCCCGCATCAAGAAGAACCCAAGGTCATTGGCCGTGTCATGGCCGCCTTTATGCCCTTAGATTTATCAGAACAAGAACAAAAGCCACTTTAGTACATGAAGCGGCTTTTCTATTTCTTCTTACTCCCTTTGCTTGCAATCATGATGACTGCTGCTATCAGAAAGAAAATAATATAAGTGGCAATCGGGAACCAGATATAGCGATGATCCAAAGTAAGCAATGGTAACAAAATAGTTCTATGACGGCGGCTCTTCACTCCAAAGTAATGAAACAAAAGAGCTAGAGGATTGATATAAAGAAGGGGTGTGACTAAGTCTTTCAAAGAAGTGACCCTCTTTGTACTATTTTCACGTAGGATAGAACCATAGGCATAGTACAGTAAAACAAGAATATTTATAAACAAAGGAAAAACATAATTACTCTTTAAATATGTAGGAAGAAAGGGAATTTGAAAAACTAGGATGCCCGTAATCATTGTAAAAAGCATAAGGACGGAGAAATCCAATACCCAAGCTAGAAAACCATGGCGCTTGAGCCATGTATTCACTTTATCTAGCCACATCCACTCGTTCCTATTTTTATTCACATCCATATACCTCCCTCTACTAGCTTGTTTGAACGGACTTTGGAACTAGATTCCATTGACAAGACCTGCATCAATCAATATAACGAACACGATTGACCTTGGTTTTCATGATATAGGAATTGACTAAATCATGGTATTCATCATATTCACCTAATAAATAGCCTTTTCGTAAAATAACTTCTCTCCCCTCTATCCCGTAATCCATATTGATTGGGACAGAATTTTCTGATTTGACTATAGAGAAATGAAAGAAAATTGCAAACCATATAAACAATGCAAGAGGTATACTCAGGATCCCCCAGATGAGATGGAACCAGCGAAGCTCTCTCTTTTTCAAAAAAAGAAACCACAAGTGACAAAATACGACCACTGACAGAAGAAAAAGCCAATTGTTCCACAGCAGGGGAGTAAAGGATAGGCCAAACGAACTCAAACTAAAATGCAGCAAGACAAAGATAAACAACAAGATATAGAGCACTAGCCAAATAACTTTAGAAAACTTCCAGCGCTTCACTTTTTCTCACCTCTCATCTTCCAAATTTAGCTTACTCATTTCCAACCAACTCCACAATCTTTTGGAAAGTCTTGCCATTTCGGATGGTCAGCTGCTTGTAGAAACTGGACTTGAGCAGTTTCTTATGGTAGTTGGACTTGAGATAGTCCGCTTGGTCAGCATTGCTATAAAAGAAAGCCGTCTGCCCAAAATGTAGTTGCTCCTTGTCATTCGCCCAGCTGCCTGCCAGCTCTTGAACGCTCTCCCTATCTGTCTCTGGCAAATAAAAGAGAACATCGCGCCGAAAGGCTGTCTCATCTTGCCACCAAGTAGGCAGATTTGCTATTTCTTTTTCAAGCATGGCAGAGCTGACAAGGACAAAAGGCAGCGGAAAATCGTAAGACCGACTGAAATAAGCCGACAAGATCTCCCGAATCCTCTCCTCCCGCTCCTCGCTATCAAAGAAAAGATTGCCGCTATTGATGTAGGAAACTGGATTTTCAAAACCCAACCCAGCCAAATCTTTCTTCAAATCAGCCATAACGACCTTGTTTTTTCCGCCAACATTGATGCCGCGGAGTAAAAGTGCATAACGCATGTGTGCTCCTTAAAAATATACCTATTATTTTCAGACTAACTGCTCGAGTTTCTCATGTAAATCATCCGTTTTTCTTTCACGGCTTTTCCTAAGTCAATGACCTTTTCCTCGCCGTCAAAAACAAAACCCATTTTTCCATAGAAAGCGATGGCACGTTTGTTATCCTCTAACACCCATAATAAAATCTCTGGATAACTATCCAAGGCAGCAAATGCAGCCTGCATGAGCTGATGTCCTACACCCTTGCCATAATAATCTTTTAAGACATACAAAGCGATAATTTCACCCGCTATCGTAGCTGGATCTCGAAAATCACCGTAGCTAACAAAACCGACCACTTTAGCATCATCCAAGGCGATCAAGGTATTTTCAGGATACTTTTGACTATAAAATCGGCACTTATCTAAGGTCATTTGCTCTTGAAATTCCGCAGGCAAAATCTCATCATAAGCTTCTCGCCATGTCTGCCAATGAACTCTGGATTTCCCTTCTATCTCCTCAGCTGTTTCCATTGTTTTGATAGTGATGACCATTATTTTTCTCCTTGATATCCCTCAATCCATCGCCTTTATTTCCAGAATCATATCGCGAATCTGTGCCGCCAGCTCGAAGTCCAGAAGTCCGGCAGCTTCTTGCATTTGGCCTTCCAGTTTCTTGATCATGTCCTTGCGTTCTTGCTTGTTAAGGCTTTCGATTTCGACAGTTTCTTCCTTGTCTGGCAGGGCTGCCTTGGTCACACTGATCAGATCTCGGATTTCTTTCTTGATGGTCTGCGGTACAATGCCATGCTCTTCATTATATGCCATCTGGATTGCCCGACGGCGAGCCGTTTCATCAATAGCGCGCTGCATGGACTGGGTCATGGTGTCCGCATACATAATCACATGCCCTTCACTGTTACGGGCTGCCCGTCCGATGGTCTGGATAAGACCACGTTCGTTGCGGAGGAAACCTTCCTTGTCTGCATCAAGAATTGCCACCAGACTAACCTCAGGAACGTCGATTCCCTCGCGTAGCAGGTTAATCCCAACCAAAACATCAAAGACACCCAAGCGCAGGTCTCGGATAATCTCGGTTCGCTCCAAGGTCTTGATATCTGAGTGCATATACTTGACCTTGACCCCCATTTCCTTGAAGTAGTCCGTCAAATCTTCCGCCATCTTCTTGGTCAGGGTTGTGATAAAGGTCCGCTCATTCTTTTCGACACGAGCATTGATTTCGCCCAAAAGATCATCGATTTGCCCCATGGTTGGACGGACTTCCACTTCTGGATCCAGAAGCCCTGTCGGCCGGATAATCTGCTCAATAACCGTATCTGTCTGCTCTTTCTCATAGTCACCCGGCGTAGCCGATACATAGACAATCTGGTGAACATGGCTTTCAAACTCCTCCCGACGAAGCGGGCGGTTGTCCAAGGCAGATGGCAAGCGGAAGCCATAATTAACCAGCATCTCCTTCCGAGAGCGGTCCCCATTGTACATACCCCGAATCTGTCCCATGGTCATGTGACTCTCATCAATCATAATCAAGAAATCATCAGGGAAAAAGTCCAGAAGGGTATAAGGCGGCTCTCCTTCGCTCCGACCATCCATATGGCGGGAATAGTTCTCAACGCCATTTGTATAGCCCATCTCGCGCAACATTTCGATATCATACTCCGTACGTTGCTTCAAGCGCTGAGCTTCCAGCAGTTTGCCTTCCTTCTCAAAGGTAGCAAGCTGCTCCTCCAGCTCCGCCTGAATTTTGGCAATGGCTACTTCCATGTGGTCTTCATTAGTCACGAAGTGAGTGGCTGGGAAGATGGCCAAATGATCCACCTCACCCAAGACTCGACCTGTCAAGGCTTCAACTTCACGAATTCGGTCAATCTCGTCTCCGAAAAACTCCACCCGAAAGGCATGCTCATCCCGAGAAGCTGGGAAAATCTCCACCACATCGCCTCGAACTCGGAATTTCCCACGCTGAAAGTCAATGTCATTACGCTCAAATTGAATATCCACTAGATCATTGAGCAGCTTGTCACGGGAAATTTCAAGGCCTGGACGCAGACTAACCACGCTATCAGAGTATTCCTTAGGCGATCCTAAACCATAGATACAAGAGACCGAAGCCACGACAATCACATCATTGCGCTCCAAGAGGGCTGATGTCGCTGAGTGACGGAGCTTGTCAATCTCGTCATTGACCGAGCTATCCTTTTCGATATAAGTATCGCTGGAAGGCACATAGGCCTCAGGCTGGTAGTAATCATAGTAGGAAACGAAGTATTCCACCGCGTTATTGGGGAAAAACTCCTTAAACTCGCCATAAAGCTGGCCAGCCAGCGTTTTATTATGGGCGATAACCAGAGTCGGCTTGTTGACCTGAGCGATAACCTGACTCATGGTATAGGTCTTACCAGTACCAGTCGCCCCCATGAGAATTTGAGCTTTCTCGCCACCTTCGATATTGTCCACCAGCTGCTCAATGGCTTGAGGCTGATCTCCTGAAGGCTCGTACTTGGAAACCAATTCAAATTTATTATCTGTAATTCTGTTAATCATCTTTTATTCCTCAACTTGTGCTTCTATCATTTTACCATATTTGACATATTTTCTCTGGGTTTGGCTCTGGTTTAGTAGCTACATCTCCAAGAACGGCTAGTCTTGCATTCTAATCATTCATTCGCATCAAAAATCGCCCAGCTAAGCTGAGCGATGTCTTTATTTCTTAAACATCAATGCCTGAGGTAGGCGATTTTCCTTCTTGAGCGACCAGTAAAGATAGACAATGCAGCCAATCAGGACGATACTGGAAAAAATAGATCCTTCAGCACCGAAAGCTCCACCGGACAGCAAATCCACAGAAGATTGTGAGCTATAGTTCAAGATTGAGGTAGATGCTCCTTGGCCACTGACCTGAATGCCATAGATATTTCCTTGCACAAAATTCCAAGCGCCGTGCATGCCAGCCAGTACCCACATATTGTCATACTTGAGCATAAGGAAACAAGCAAAGATACCGTCTAGTATGATATTGACAATCGAAAGAATGGTCACACCAGGGTTAAAGAGGTGCAGAGCCCCAAATAGAGCACTGGAAATCAAGATACCAATGAAGATATTTGACTTAGCGCTAACGGCTGGAAAGAGCCAACCACGCGTTACTAGCTCTTCTGTCCCACCTTGAAGAATCCAGAAAGGAATGATAGCTAGGACGAAAATAAAATCTTTCAAGTTAACCTGACCAAATTTCAGACTGCCTGTCCCCGTTACCAAGAGCAAGACAACAACCAGTGAAAACTGAACGGCTCCAATAAGGAAGCCTCTGCCCAGTTCTTTCAGCCATCCTTCCTTAAAGAAACCCAGGCTGGAGAAAGCTCTCTTTTCTCGAAACTTGACCCACAGAAAAACAAGTAAGGCCATAAAGAAAAAACTACCCAGCTGAAAAAAGATATAATAATGCCCGAACACTTCCATAAGTGTAGCCCGGTCAGCTATCGGATTTACCATGGCAAGCACAGTTCCAATGATGATCCCTGCAAAGATTTCTCCTACGTGGATAAAGCCAATGGAGATCAGAATTGCTAACCAAATAGGAGGAATGTAGCGCGACAGCTTCACATTATCTAACATGCGTGATTTAAACATAGAAATCTCCTTTCATCATTTATTTATTATAACATATTTTATCATAATAGTATAATAGGTAATATTCATCGTTATGTCAGAAAATATAACATCAAAATAGAAAATATTTGCCTTTCTTAAATTTTTCTGATATAATCAAAAAATATTCAACTAAAGGAGAGAAAATATGAAGAAAAAGATCATAGCTTTTCTGCTAGCGTTATTCCCTATCTTTGGACTAGGGACAACCACTCATGCAGATACCATCAAAATCGTATCTGACACGGCTTATGCCCCATTTGAATTTAAAGATTCCGATCAAACCTATAAAGGAATTGATGTTGATATTATCAATAAAGTAGCTGACATCAAAGGCTGGGAATATGAAATGTCCTTCCCCGGCTTTGATGCGGCTGTTAATGCCGTTCAAGCAGGACAGGCCGACGCCATTATGGCTGGTATGACCAAGACTGCTGAACGCGAAAAAGTCTTTACCATGTCTGACACATATTATGACACAAAAGTTGTCATTGCAACGACCAAGGCGAATACAATAAAGTCTTACGATCAACTCAAAGGAAAAACAGTCGGTGTCAAAAACGGTACTGCCGCGCAACGTTTCCTTGAAAAAATTAAGGACAAGTACGGTTTTACTATCAAAACGTTTGATACAGGCGACCTCATGTATAACAGCCTAACAGCCGGAGCAGTTGACGCAGCTATGGATGACCAACCTGTTATCGAGTATGCAATCAGCCAAGGACAAGATTTGAAAATCTCAATGAAGGGTGAGGCTGTTGGTAGCTTCGCATTTGGTGTTAAAAAAGGCAGCAAATACGAATACCTAGTCACTGAGTTTAACGAAGCCTTGGCTCAGATGAAAAAAGATGGCACCTTGAAGGACATCATCAACAAGTGGACTGCTGCTTCCAAAACTTCAACAAATTCAGCAGTACCAGAGACCACAACCAAGTCTGGACAAAAAGCCACTCCAGTCAAAGCTAAATATACGATTGCCAGCGACTCATCCTTTGCTCCTTTCGTTTTCCAAAATGATAGCAACCAATACACTGGTATTGACATGGACTTGATCAAAGCCATTGCCGAAGACCAAGGTTTTACACTTGAAATTTCTAACCCTGGCTTTGACGCTGCCATCAATGCCGTTCAATCTGGACAGGCTGACGGGATGATTGCTGGGATGTCCGTGACAGAGGCCCGCAAAGAAACCTTTAATTTCTCTGAACCATACTACACTGCTAACTCTATCCTTGCGGTGACAGAATCAAGCACTATTAGCTCCTATGAAGACTTGAAAGGAAAGACCGTCGGAGTCAAGAACGGTACAGCCTCTCAAACCTTCCTCGTCGAAAATCAAAGCAAATACGGCTATAAAATCAAAACTTTTTCAGACGGTTCTTCTATGTATGATAGTCTGAATTCTGGCTCTGTCGCTGCCATTATGGACGATGAGCCCGTAGTAAAATATGCTATCAACCAAGGCAAGAAAATGAAAACGCCAATCGAAGGAACCCCTAGTGGTGAAGTTGCTTTTGCAGTAAAAGCAGGCACTAACCCTGAGCTTATCGAGATGTTCAATAACGGTCTGGCTAATCTGAAAGCCAATGGTAAATATCAAGAAATTCTTGATAAATATCTCTCAGCTGAGAAGGATAATTCCACAACCGTTGATGAAACAACTATCTGGGGACTTCTCCAAAACAACTACAAACAACTTTTGAGCGGACTTGGAATTACCATTGCTTTAGCACTGATCTCCTTTGCCATTGCCATGGTGATCGGGATTATCTTTGGAATGTTTAGCGTCAGCCCTATCAAAGCGCTTCGCATTATTTCAGAAATTTTTGTTGACGTTATTCGTGGTATTCCACTTATGATTCTGGCTGCCTTCATCTTCTGGGGAATTCCAAACCTCATTGAATCTATGACTGGTCAGCAAAGTCCAATTAACGACTTCGTTGCAGGAACAATTGCTCTATCCCTCAATGCTGGTGCATATATCGCTGAGATTGTTCGCGGAGGGATTCAAGCCGTTCCAGTCGGACAGATGGAAGCTAGCCGAAGTCTAGGTATCTCGTATGGAAAGACCATGCGCAAGATTATCCTGCCTCAAGCAACCAAGATCATGCTACCAAACTTTGTCAACCAGTTCGTCATCGCTCTCAAGGATACAACTATCGTATCAGCTATCGGACTTGTTGAGCTCTTCCAAACAGGTAAAATCATCATTGCCCGTAACTATCAGAGCTTCAAGATGTATGCTATCCTAGCAGTTCTTTACTTGGTCATCATCACACTCTTAACAAGATTGGCTAAACGCTTAGAAAAGAGGATTCACTAATGGCTAAATTAAAAATTGATGTTAATGATTTACATAAATACTATGGGGAAAATGAAGTCCTAAAAGGGATTAGTGCGAAGTTTTATGAGGGAGATGTTGTTTGTATCATCGGTCCTTCTGGATCAGGTAAATCAACTTTCCTACGCAGCCTAAACCTGCTTGAAGAAGTGACCAGTGGAACCATTACTGTCAACGGTTATGATTTGACAGACAAGGCTACCAATGTGGACCATGTTCGTGAAGATATTGGGATGGTCTTCCAGCACTTCAACCTCTTCCCACACATGACTGTCTTGCAAAATATCACCTTCGCTCCTGTTGAGCACAAGCGAATGAGACAAGCTGATGCAGACAAGCTTGGTATGGAGCTCTTGGAGAAGGTTGGGCTGGCAGACAAGGCTGATGCCAAACCAGACAGTTTGTCAGGAGGACAAAAACAGCGGGTGGCCATCGCTCGAGGATTGGCTATGAACCCGGACATTATGCTCTTTGACGAACCGACTTCTGCCCTTGACCCTGAAATGGTCGGCGACGTTCTCAACGTTATGAAGGATCTAGCTCAGCAAGGTATGACCATGCTGATCGTGACTCACGAAATGGGCTTTGCCCGTCAGGTTGCTAATCGCGTCATCTTCACTGCTGACGGTGAATTCCTAGAAGACGGCAAACCAGATCAAATCTTCGATAACCCTCAGCATCCACGTCTCAAGGATTTCTTGGACAAGGTGCTTAATGTATAAACATGACGAATCCTGGAAGTAATCTTTCAGGATTTTTATTGACTTATGCTGCCCTTTTTGCTAGACTAAGGGTAGAATGATTTCGGAGGTATACGGAGACATGAAAAATTAAGTCTATTTTTTAAAGGAAACTTTATTTAGTAGATTTTGTCATGTTTCTGCATATCCGCGGGACTTTCGTTTTTTTGTGCTTTCAAGCATCTATGCCTTATCTTTAGATTAATCCTGACACTCCTATGACAGTGCAAGATGAAAGCCTACAAACGAATGCCCTTATTTGGACACTTCTGTGTCTTATTTGTGCAATCTCAACAGCTCTGCTAAATAAAGCAGGGCTGTATTTTGTTTTAAAAAATAAAGGAGATATCTATGCTGCAAATAAGAAATCTAACCATTACCCACTTAAAAGACCTGAAGGAACTAGTCAAAGATTTGTCACTGACTGTCAACCAAGGAGACAAGGTCGCTATTATCGGCGAGGAGGGCAATGGCAAGTCCACCCTGCTCAAGCTCCTGCTAGACGAGCGACTGGTCAGCTCCTATGTCAGCTACAGCGGGCAGATTGATAAGTCCTATACTGCTGCTGTCTACCTGCCCCAGCAGCTGCCTTCAGAGGATGCCCAACTGACGCTCAATGACTATTTCTTTGCTGATTTTGAGACAGAACTGGACTATGCCAAGCTCTACCGCTATGCTGGAGAGCTCAACTTTGACAGCCAGCGTTTTGCCAGTCAGCAGCAGCTCTCTAGCCTATCTGGAGGAGAAAAGCTTAAAGTTCAGCTCATCAAGAAACTAGCCAGTGATTGGGATATTCTCTTTCTTGACGAGCCCTCTAATGACCTTGATATCGAAACTCTGACTTGGCTGGAGAACTTTATCAGCCACAGCCAGAGAACGGTCCTTTTCGTCTCTCACGACGAGCACTTTCTCGCTCAAGCTGCGACCAAGATTGTTCATCTGGAGCGAATCAAAAAGAAACAAGAGGCTAGAACCAGCGTCAAAAGTCTGGACTATGAAAATTACCGCCATCAGCGTCAGGAGGCTTTTGAAAAACAAGGTCAATTGGCACGGAAAGAGCGGGAAGAACATGCTAAGACCATGGAAAAACACCGACAGGTTAAGCAAAATGTTGAGAATGCCTTGAGAAATACCAAAAATGATGTCCAAGGCCGACTACTAGCCAAGAAGATGAAAAACGTCCTCTCGCAGGGCAAACGATTTGAAAAGGCAGGTGCTGAAATGACCGAAATCCCGACACAGGAAGACGCCATCAGCCTTCACTTCTCAGACATAGAAGCTCTGCCATTGACCAAAAGAATCCTAAAATTAGAAGGAATGAAACTGGAAACAGACGGACGACAGTTAGCGGAAAACCTGACTCTGGAGGTCTGCGGTCAGGAAAAAATCGGACTGATTGGTGCTAACGGGGCAGGGAAATCTACTCTACTTAAGGGAATATGGAAGATTCTGCGTGAGCGGACAGACATGCGAGTAGGCTACATGCCCCAACATTATGGAGACTTGCTGACTGATGAGATCAGTCCTTTGGACTTTCTGGCTCCCTCTGGCGACAAGTCCCTTGAAGAGAAAATCCTGACCCATCTAGCCAGTCTCCAGTTCACGCGCGACGAGGCTCGCCACCCGATTGGCCAGCTTTCCGGCGGTCAAAAAGCCAAGCTCCTCCTGCTCAAACTAGTCCTAGACCGTCCCAATGTCCTCCTTCTGGACGAACCAACCCGCAACTTCTCTCCCACCTCTCAGCCTCAGGTTCGCCAGCTTTTGGCGACCTATCCTGGCGCCATCATAGCTGTCTCCCACGACCGCATCTTTCTCAAAGAAGTCTGCCAGAAGATTTACCGACTGACGGAGGCTGGGTTGGAGGAAGTTGAACTATAAGCAAAAAGAGTTGGAAATTCCAACTCTTTTAGTTTTATTTAGTATCAATCTGTGAGCTTTAATAAAGCTCCCCTTCTACTCCTGCGCCGTCTGCATTTGGTAATAAATACCTCTGGCTGCCATGAGCTCCTGATGATTCCCATGTTCGACGATATCACCGTCTACCATGACGAGGATGATGTCAGCATTTTGAATAGTAGACAGGCGGTGGGCGATAATAAAACTAGTACGCCCCACCATGAGCTTGCTAAAAGCCTCCTGAATCAAGACTTCTGTCCGGGTATCGATTGAGGAAGTCGCTTCGTCCAAGATTAGGATTTTAGGAACAGCCAGGAAGACGCGCGCAATGGTTAAGAGCTGCCGCTGACCTTGAGAAAGGGAGGCCCCGGCATCCGCCAGATAGGTATCATACCCCTGAGGCAGTTGCTGAATAAAGAAATGAGCATTGGCCGCCTTGGCAGCTGCAATGACCTCTTCTCGGCTAGCGTCTGACCGGCCAAAAGCTATGTTGTCATGAATGGTCGCCGTCTTAAGCCAAGTCTCTTGCAGTACCATACCGAACTGCTGACGATAAGAAGCTCTGGTGTAATGCGTGATGGGAATACCGTCTAGCGAAATAAGACCACTGTCTACATTGTAAAAGCGCATGAGGAGATTGATCAGGGTTGACTTGCCAGCACCAGTCGGCCCGACAATGGCGACCTTGCTAGCTGCTGGAATCCTTATATTCAAATCCTGAATCAGCTCTTTGCCAGGCTCATAGCCAAAAGCCACATGCTCAAAGCTAATCTGTCCTTTGACATCTTCAGACTGGAGGATTTCCTGACCAGATTCCGCTATTTCTTCTTGGTCCAAAACGCTGTAAATTCGCTCCGCACAAGCTAAAGCGCTCTGCAATTCTGACATGACTGACGATATATCATTGAAAGGCTTGGTGTACTGGTTGACATAGTTGAGAAAGGTTACCAGCTGTCCAACCGTAAAGCCTGTTCCCTGAATGATTCGGACAGCCCCAAAGCCCACAATCAAAGCATAGATCAGGGCATTGATAAAACGAGTCGAAGGATTGACCGTCGAAGAATAGAAAATGGCCGCCTGAGAATAGTCTGCATAAGTTTGATTACTGCGAGTAAAAGCTGAGTCAAACTGCTCCTGAGCATTAAAAACCTGTATCAGACTTTCCTGGGTCAGACTTTCCTCAATCAACTGGGTCTGTGCCCCTCTAGCCTGCGTCTGCCGTTGGAAAAAGCTAAAACTCTTTTTTGCAATAAAGCGAGCTAAGAAGAGAGAAAGGGGCGTCAAAAGCAAAACTAAAAGCAAGAGGAAAAAGTCCAATCTGGCCATGCTAATGATAGTCACTAAAATTGTCAGCAAACCCACAAAAAACTGATTAAAAACCATCAGTAGGCCATTGCTGAGCTGCTCCAAGTCCGTCGTCACCCGACTAACCAAGTCACCGGTTCCCTGCCGATCCAGATAGGCCAAAGGCAGATAGTGAACTTTCTTGATGACACCTTGTCGGAGCTGCTGGCTATAACGATAGACCAGCTGATTATAGAGCAAGGGATTGATCCACTGAATCAGCGTATTGGCTAAGATAACCAGCAACATCTGGCCCAAAATCGGCATCAAATGTTGCTCCGCTTGAGGAAGAAGAACACTATCAACCGCATTCCCGATTAAAACTGGGAGAAGAACAGTCAGAGCCACTTGAGCCACCGTTCCCAGACTAGCTAGGAGAAAGAGCCAGCGCGCCTGCAGCAAATCTCGAGTCAAACGCCTCAAGCTGCTAGATGATTTCTTATGCTTCATGCTTGCCCTCCTCTCCTTGACTATGCTGTGAGTGATGAATTTCTCGGTAAATGGCAGAGCTGACTAAGAGTTCCTCATGGCGACCAAGAGCCACCTGTTCTCCCTTATCCAGGACCAAAATTTGATCCGCCGAGCGCAAGCTATTGGTTCGCTGAGAGATTAAGACCAGACTGGTCTCTGTCAATTCTTTCTTAATAGCCTGCAGGAGTCTAGCCTCTGTCAGATAGTCCAGAGCCGAGGTTGCATCATCTAAAATCAAGAAAGGCGCCCTCCGCAAGACAGCTCTGGCAATGGTTAAACGCTGACGCTGACCTCCAGAAAAATTCCGTCCAAAGACCTCTACAGTCGCATCCAAGCCACCTTCCTTCTGAGAGACAAAGCCTGCTGCCTGAGCAATCTCTAGAGCCTGCCACAAGTCTGCGTCTGTTGGCTTGTTTGACAATCCTAAAGTCAGATTGGAACGGACGGTTCCTTGGAAAAGCTCCGCGTTCTGAGGCACCAGACTAATCCAGGACCTCCATTCGCTCAGATTTTTAGGACTGCGTCCTTGGGAAAAGATGGTCAACTGACCAGCAGCCACAGGATAGAGATGAGCCAGCAGCTGAACCAGAGTAGACTTCCCTGAACCTGTCCCGCCGATAACACCTAAAGTCTGGCCGTTTTTCAAATCAAAAGTCAGACCAGTCAAGGCTGGACTAGCTGCATTTGGATAAGAAAAACTAACCTGCTGGACTTTAATGGCTTGATTTGGCAGAGCTGTTTCCTGCACTAATTCCTGCAGGACATCTTCTTCTGCTTGCTCGAAGACCTGATTGATGCGCCCTGCACTGATATAGCTTTGATTGAGAGAATTGACCAGCATAGCCAGCTTGAGCAATTCCACCAAAATTTGCAATAAATAATTAACCAAGGCCACTAGCATCCCTTGGGTCAGCAACCCTTTGCCAATAAAAGCATTTCCCTGCCAAATCACAGCAATCAGAGTAGCATTGACCGTAAGAAAGGTCAGAGGGCTAATCAGACTAGCCAGAGCTCCCGTCCTGATTTGCCAGGTTTTATAGAGCTCGTTGCGATTGCGAAAGGTCTGAACCTCGCGTTGGGTCTGACCGAAAGCTCGTATAACCCTCATGCCCTGTAGCTGCTCACGCGTCAGATTGACCAGCTGATCAGTCAGCTGACGAATTTGGGCATAGAGAGGATTCATCAGACGAGACATGAGGACAATAATAGCCGTTAAAATTGCCACCATGAGCAAGAACCATAAGGTAATGGCTGGACTGATAGTAAAGGCCATGATGATAGAGCCAAAAACGATAATGGGCGCCCGCAGAAAGAGACGAAGAAATTGATTGATGCCCGTCTGGATCTGATAGGTGTCGCTCGTCAGCCGGGTCACCAAGCTAGAAGTCGTCAGCTCATCCCGACTAGCCTTAGGCAAACGCAGGACTTTTTGATAGAGGTCACTTGTCATCTGGCGAGTAAAGCCCACAGCTGCCTTTGACGAATAATATTGGGCTACGACTGCTACCACCACTCCCAACGCAGCCAAGCCCATCAAAAGAAAAACCATCCAGTAGAGATGGGAGCTGTCGCGTCTAGGAATGGTCTCGTCCACAATCCCCGCAATCAAAAGCGGAACCAAGAGTTCAAAACTAGCTTCCAAAAGCTTGAACAAAGGCCCCAGCAAAGACTCCCTGATATAGCCTTTGAAATATCTCAATAAATCTTTCATACTGCCTACTTCTCCATTAAACTGTTTCTATTTTATCATAATTTTCAAAGGGAAAAAAATATTCTCCTTCTGACCAGCAGAAAGAGAACATTGATATTAGACTTCTTGTAAGTTCTGGCTTATTTTCTTTAGACCCATATGCAAAAATGGCGTTACAGCTAGTAAGAAGCCACCTAAAACTATAAAAGTCGAGTCGAAGCCAAGATTATCAATCAGCCAGCCAGTCAGAGGGAAAATGACAATCATGCTCAGGCTGAACATCATAGAATAAACACTGAGCATGGTCGCCCGTACTTCACTTGGCAGCTGCTTTTGTAAATCATTGTCAAAAATCGGCTGGAAAAGAGCATACAAGGCGTTGCTGATTAGATAAATCAAAATATAGATGATTGGCGTTCCAAAATAGGACAGCAGGTAGCTTGCTCCAGTTAAAAGAACTACTGAAGGAAAGAGTTTTAAGGCAGAATACTTCTTTCCAATCATACTCGCCAGATAGACCGATAAAATATTCAAAGCACTGCCAATTAGCATGACTACCGAAATCTGCCAATCTTTTAAGTCGAGCAATTGATTTTGATAATAAAAATAAAACATACACATCAGTGTTCCGATGATTTGAGAAAGAATCATCCAGATAAAAAGGCTGGGATTTCTCTGCAACTCCTCTTTGACTGCCCAGATAATCTTTTTCATAGTCAGGCGTTCTGCTTTCTCTGCTTTGACACTTGGCTCTTTCAGCATCCAGGTCAAGAAAAGAACGACGATAGAGGTGCCAATCATGATATAGTAGGTCAGATGCAATTGTCCATGGACAAAAAATCCAGCCCAGACCGTTCCCAAAGACCGAGTCGCTTCAGCCACCCCCGACATAAAACTGGAGATGGATAAGTAACGTTCCTTGAGTCCGGCCTCCACAGATGAATCATAGACCATGGCTACGCTTGTCCCCGAATCAAAATTATAGGACCAAGCACTAATCACCATAGCCAATGCATAAACCCAAAAGTTCCCCTGCCCGGCCAACATGAGAACAGAAGACACAATCCCAGCTATCCGACTCAGATAAAGATTGGTCTTGTAGGAAAAACGATCCGCCAACATCCCAGAAGGAATTTCACAGATGACACTAGTGGCATGAAAGATACTTTCCAAAAGGCCAATCTGCCAAAGGGACATGCCATTTTGACTTAGAAATAAAATCCAAAAACTAGTAATGCCTAGAAAGGCAAAAAATTCTACTCCGGCCATCAGGCCGATATTTTTCCGATAACTTCTTTTAAACATTTTTTCTCCTTTAACAAGTGTTTTTTAATTTCTATCCTTTATCACTTGTTAATCTGCTGTTTACATGACTCCTACCTCTTCTTTCTCTAAAATTTTGTATTTGGATTATTTCATAGTTTACTGTTGAAAAAACGCCCCATGGGCGTTTGATTCGTTTTACGGTTTAATACGGTGCAACATACGTGGGAATGGAATGGCTTCACGGATATGCTTGGTACCTGCTACAAAGGTTACCATACGCTCGATACCGATACCAAATCCACCGTGTGGAACAGATCCATACTTACGAAGATCCAAGTAGAATTCATATTCTGTCGTATCCATACCAAGCTCATTCATCTTGGCAACGAGGGCATCGTAGTCTTCCTCACGCATAGAGCCACCGATGATTTCACCATAGCCTTCTGGTGCCAGTAGGTCCGCACAAAGGACACGGTCTGGATTTCCAGGAACTGGTTTCATGTAGAAAGCCTTGATGGCTGCTGGGTAGTTCACAACAAATGTTGGTACACCAAAGTGGTTTGAAATCCATGTTTCATGCGGTGAACCGAAGTCATCACCATGTTCCAGATGCTCATAATCAGCATCCTCATCATTTTCATGCGCTTGCAAGAGGTCAATCGCTTCATCATAGGTAACACGCTTGAACGGCTCAGCAACATAGCGTTTCAGGAGTTCTACATCACGTTCCAATGTTTCCAAAGCTTGAGGAGCACGGTCCAATACACCTTGAATCAAGGCTTTGACATAAGCTTCCTGCAAGTCGAGTGACTCATCGTGAGTAACAAAATTATACTCCGCATCCATCATCCAGAACTCTGTCAAGTGACGGCGGGTTTTTGATTTTTCTGCACGGAATACTGGACCAAAGTCATAAACACGTCCCAGAGCCATAGCCCCCGCTTCAAGGTAGAGCTGACCAGATTGACTCAAGTAAGCTGGAGTTCCAAAGTAGTCAGTTTCAAACAGTTCAGTTGAGTCCTCTGCCGCATTTCCTGACAAGATTGGACTGTCAAACTTCATAAAGCCATTCTTGTCAAAGAATTCATAAGTAGCATAGATAATCGCATTACGGATTTGCATCATGGCCACTTGCTTGCGAGAACGCAGCCACAAGTGACGGTTGTCCATGAGGAAGTCAGTTCCGTGTTCTTTCGGCGTGATTGGATAGTCATTTGACTCACCGATGATTTCGATATCTGTAATGTCCAGCTCGTAGCCAAATTTTGAACGCTCATCTTCTTTGACAATCCCTGTCACATAAACAGACGTTTCTTGGCTCAAGCGTTTGATAGTATCAAACTTTTCAAGTCCTACTTCTTCGCCAAATTTCTCGATGAAGTTAGGTTTAAAGGCTACACCTTGGAAAAAGGCAGAACCATCACGCAACTGCAAGAAAGCAATTTTCCCTTTTCCTGACTTGTTGGCCACCCAAGCACCAATCGTTACTTCTTCACCAACATGATTTTTTACATCAATAATTGTTACATTTTTCTTCGACACGTTTTTTCTCTTTTCTATTTTTATTCTTTGTGGCAGACTACTTCGACATTATTTCCATCTGGGTCAATGATGTAGGCAGCGTAATAACCTGGATGATACTGACTGCGCTCACCTGGAGCACCATTGTCCTTGCCACCAGCTGCCAAAGCTGCTTGATAGAAGGCTTCCACTTCCTCTTCATTCTGAGCACTAAAGGCAAAATGCTCAGGCTCTTGTTGACCAACATTTAACCAAAAATCACCTGTCGGATCAGCGTTTCTTGGCTCTGCAAAACTCACTGCCTGAGAAATATCAAAGGCTATTTTATACCCCAAAGGAGCTAAGGTTTTCTGATAAAATAACTTGCTGGCTTCCAAATTCTTTACTTTAATCCCAAAATGATCGATCATTCCTACTTCTCCATGAAATCCTTGAGACGTTGAACCGCTTCTTTTAGTGTATCCATATCAGTCGCATAGCTGAGGCGGACATTTTCTGGCGCACCAAATCCATCCCCTGTCACCAAAGCAACTCCTACTTCTTCTAAAATCGCTGTGGTAAAGGCTGTAACATCGGTATAGCCTTTCATTTCCATCGCTTTTTTAACATTTGGGAAGAGGTAAAAGGCTCCCTGAGGTTTGACGACTTCAAAACCAGGCACTTGAGCCAGCAAGGGGTAAATAGTATTCAGGCGTTCTTCAAAGGCCAATCTCATATTTTCGACCGTATCCTGACTACCCGTCAAGGCTTCAATGGCCGCATATTGCGCCACCGCTGTCGGATTAGAAGTCGTTTGCCCTGCAACCTTGCTCATGGCTGAGATAATTTCAGGCTCCCCTACAGCATAGCCAATCCGCCAGCCCGTCATAGAGTAGCTCTTAGAAACCCCATTGATGACGACCGTTTGCTTGCGAATTTCCTCTGACAGACTGGAAATCGGCGTAAACTTATTACCATTGTAAACTAAACGACCATAAATATCGTCAGCTAAGATCAGGATATCATGCTCAACAGCCCAGTTTCCGATAGCTAGCAGCTCTTCTGCTGTATAAATCATACCAGTCGGATTGGACGGCGAGTTCAGAACCAAGACCTTGGTCTTCTCAGTGCGGACGGCTTCCAGCTGGGCAACTGTCACCTTAAAGTTGTTTTCCTCTGTCGCTTGAGCAAAAACAGGCTTTCCTTCAGCCATCAAGATCTGATCGGCATAGCTGACCCAATAAGGCGTCGGAATGATGACTTCATCCCCTGGATCAATCACGCTCATAAAGAAGGTGTATAGAGTGAACTTAGCACCCGTTGCTACTGTTACTTGATTTGGCTGAATCTCATAGCCATAATACTTGGCAAAATAGTCTACAACTGCTGCTTTCAGCTCAGGCAGGCCACTTGTTACCGTATAAAAACTGGCTCTGCCATCTTCAATCGCTGCCATCGCTGCTTGCTGAATATTCTTAGGCGTCGGAAAATCCGGTTCTCCCAAGGTCAAAGAAAGGATATCCCTGCCTTCAGCCTTTAAAGCTTTCGCTCTGGCTGCCGCCGCCAAAGTCACACTTTCTTCCATATTTAAAACACGATTGGATAATTTCATAGCCCCTCCTTGCTGAGCAATGTCTTGCTTTCAAATCCGATATTGTAATAAGTGCTTCCAGACTTAATTTCCCAAACAGGCTGACCGTCAAAGTAACCAAAAGTAGTCTTGTCAATAGAGGTCGCTCCATTTTTCTTGGCTACTTGCTCTGCCTCTGCCTGACCCATTCCATCTTGCAAGCGATAAACATAGATTTTGTTGGAATTTTTGGAAATCAGAACAGCTTCTTCCTCTTTTTTACTATTTGTCCCAATCAAGCTATAGTAGGACTCTTTGCCATTGTAAATCGAAAAGCTTGTCAGACTTTCCAAATCTGCATATTCCTTAGCGATTTTTTGAGAGCCTTCCTTGGCTGACTGCCAAGGCTTGATAGCAAGGTGCAAGATCGTAAAAAATGAAAAAACAAACGCCGTGAGGACGAGGAAAAGCCCGATGGCATAGTGCCTTATAGGAAATTTAGTCCTTTCTTTAATTTTAGGTTTCACTGAATCATTATACTACAAATAGCCTGATTTTTCTAGGACTTTTATTACATTTGCATTTATTACTACTTATTGATAAAATATTGCTATGAAAATAACTGAAAACCTAGATAACGAGACTCTACTTGACCTCAAGACAATTATCGTTCTTCATAAGGCGGAGCGCACCATTCGTAATCTCGAAGCTCAAATTTTTAAAAAGCACAATTTGACGCCTACCCAATTTTCCGTCTTGGAAACCTTATATAGTAAAGGAGAACTGCGGATTCAAGATTTGATTGATAGCATGCTGGCTACATCGGGAAATATGACGGTCGTTATCAAAAACATGGAAAGAGATGGCTGGATTAGTCGTAGCTGCGATCCCAATGATCGCCGCTCCTTCCTCATCCAACTAACCGCTCAAGGTCAGAAAAAAATCGAGGCTGTCTTGCCAGAGCACATCGCCAATATCCGCCACATGACTGCCCACCTCTCCCAAAACGACAAAGAAGATTTGGTACGGATTTTAAAAACTTTCAAAAAGCTGAGCTAAATTATTGCTAATTAGTGACAATTGTTGTAACATAGATAGTAACAAGAGGGGTACCTCTTAAATAAAGATAAAATGGAGGACACATTTATGTCTAAAGTACTATTTATTGTTGGCTCACTTCGTCAAGGTTCATTCAATCATCAGTTGGCAGCACAAGCAGAAAAAGCTCTAGCTGGTAAAGCTGAGGTATCTTATCTTGATTACAAGGATGTACCATTCTTTAACCAAGACCTCGAAAGTCCAGCTCCAGCTGCTGTTGCCAAGGTTCGTGAAGAAATCCTTGCAGCTGATGCTATCTGGATCTTCTCACCTGTCTACAACTGGGCTATCCCAGGCGTTGTAAAAAACTTGCTCGACTGGACTTCACGCGCACTTGATTTGTCAGACCCAAGCGGCCCTTCTGCCCTCAATGCCAAAGTGGTGACTGTTTCATCTGTTGCTAACGGCACTTCACCTGAAGAAGTCTTCAAGCACTACCGTAGCCTCCTTCCATTTATTCGCATGAATGTGGTTGACCAATTTACTGGTGTCGGTATCAACCCAGAAGCTTGGGGAACTGGCCAATTAGTCCTTTCAGAAGACAAGCTTGCCGAGCTTTCTGCCCAAGCAGATGCCCTCCTAGCAGCTATCCACTAAGATAAAATGAAAAACATGAAGCAAGATTTCCGAGAAATACTTCTTCATGTTTTTTTTATTTTAAGATAATGGCTGCGACGATTGGACTGACAATCACATACATGATCCCTGTCACTCCGATTGCAAGACCTGCCATGGCTCCAGCAACATGTCCATATTTGAAAGCTGTTCCTGTACCAACTGCATGCCCCGTGCCACCTAAGGCCAAGCCAACTGCTACTGGATCCTTAATTTTCAGCAGTTTAAGAATAGTCGGTCCCATGACACTTGTCAAAATACCTGTCGCTACAACAACCACCAAGGTAACAGTTGTCAAGCCCTGCATTTTATCAGTAATTCCTACTGCCATCGCTGTTGTGACAGATTTTGGGAATAGGGAAATCGCTAAAAAGAAGTCCATCCCAAAGAATTTTGCAAGCAGCGCTGTGAAAGTCGTATTGACCACTACAGCCACAAAGGTCCCTAGCAGGATACTGCGAGCGTGGTGTTTCATCAGGTGGAAGGTTTTATAAAGCGGAATTCCTAAAGCAACCGTAGACGGTACGATTAAATTGTTCAAATAAGCCCCACCGACATAGTAGTCCTTATAAGAAATTCCCGTTAATTTCAAAAAGGCAATGACCAAAATCGCTGCTAAAAGGAGAGGCGTTGTCAAAGGATGAGGAAATCTGCGGAAAATCAGCATCCCGATGAGGTAGGCCAAAATGGACAAGGCGAGGCCAAATAGCGGGTTACTCCATAGATTAGACATGATCCATCCCTCCTTCCTCATAATCGCCTTCAAAATGCTGCTTGATGAATTGTACGACAAGGGCAATGACGATCACATTTAAAACAATGGCACCAAGAATAATCAAGATAATCGGTAGCAGATAAGGAGCAATCACATGGAATTTATCCATAATACCAACCGCTGGCGGCAGAAAAAGAATAGTCATATTGGCTAACAGGAAGTTGCCGACCATACTGACATGGCGGAGCCGCAATAACTTAAACTGCAAAGCAAGAAACAGCAAGATCAAGCCGATAATACTACCTGGAATTGGAAGATGGAAGACACTTGATATCCCCTCTCCAATGATGGAAATCGAGAAAATAATCATCAACTGGACATATAACTTCATGCAAAACCTCCAAAACTTTCTATGTACAGTTTACTCTTTTTCAGAAAAATTTCAAGGTTTTTCTCAAATAAAAAAGATGGAAACGAATCCATCTGATTGCTTGCATACTATCCTCACTTCTATCTTCTGCGGGTCTAGCATTAAACAAAGTGATTATCGTTCTTCGTCCTGCTATCAAAAAAACGCCTTTAGGCGCTTCTTGAAATACAACGGAAGACATGGGATTCGAACCCACGCACGCTTTTACACGCCTACTGCGTTTCCAACACAGCCTCTTAAGCCTCTTGAGTAATCTTCCATACAAGAGAAAGACTTGCTTTCTCAAAACTTTATCCATTATACCACATTGCAGCTCCAGCCGCTATACTTTCCGTTATATTTTTTCGAAATTTCTATTAATTCCCAAACCTGTTGATTAATACTATGGAGCTCTGCAGTATCGAATCGTGATATTTCCAGTTTGTAAGGTCGAGGATCGCCTTCTTCTTTTTTCTTAGAAGAAATATTATAATCAAGAGCAGAGGCATCCCCCATAAAGGAAACACGATCATCGTAAGTCTCAAAACTAAACTGATGCCTGATTTCCCGTAGTTGACTATGGTCGTCCCCTTCTTTTTCTAGACGATACCAGATACGCTGGTTTAAAATAGATTGGTACTCATATTCATTTGGATACAAGAAGTCAAAGTATTGTTTCCAGTCAGGATCCACCAAGGTAGCTGAACTATATTGATATTTCGAAAATTGCTCCATTACTTGAGCAATAATCGGCATGTGCCGCTCTCTATCTTTCAAATAGTAATAAAATTCTATATGACCATCTGTGATGACTACTCCGACATAGATAGCCGCAATGCGCTTCATCGCTTCTGAAAGACGATCTTCGATGAGGTTCAAATCAGAAAATTCGTCATAATCTGGAAAACCTGTTTCTGGATCAACGTTCAAAATAGCAATTCTCAAACGTAGTGCATAAGTATAGGATGGATAGGGAGCGATAGAATTCAACGCTAAATTTAGACGGATACTAGCCATTCGGTCATCAATAAGGGTCGAAAAAGAGCCCCATTCATTCGGAAGATTCTCTAAATCAACAGAAACTTCCGCAATGGGTAGATGACTATCTTGACTCTTCCCTAAGATTTTTCCAAAAAAACTCATATCATCAAAAACCTCATTTACATATCCCTATGGAGCCGGTGGGAGTCGAACCCACGTCCAAACACCTGCCAACACATTTGTCTACGACCATAGGCCATGTCTTCATTTAACTCAGCTTTGACACATGGCTCAAGCCCAAACTAAGCGAGTCTATCAATCTCTTATAAAATCCCTAGACTTGATTTTACCGTAGCTTGCTCATAATAAGACCGGTCATCAGACACAAGCAATCCGAATCAGGTCACGCTGGCTGTTTTTTAGGCAGCTAAAGCGTAAGAATTGTTATTTTTTGCAGTTATATTTAACTGGCGTTTTACATCCGCTAGATGAGTCGCAAAATGTGCCGCATAATGCCTGTCGAATCCGTAACGACCCCAAGACAAGTAACTATTATACCAAAATAATGTCCTAATTGCAAAAATCAAGATAAAATTACTCAAAATATGCTAAAATTCCCTTGATATAAGGCACCAAGGGAATTTGACTACATATGATCTTTCACTGCAACTGCTACCATTTTAGCCTTGGCTCTTGGCTGTCCTGCTACCGACATCTCCATCACTATTATAGCTTTCCTTGCTCCCAACTCCTCAAGCCGCGAAGTGACGATGATTTCCTGATCAATAGGCGTCGGGCTCTGGTAATCAACTTCTAAGCGGGCTGTGATAAAGCGTCCAATGACTGTATCTTGAGTCAAGTCCAAGCCTTTTTCTTGATGGGCAAACCAAGCTGCTGAAGCCGTTCCATGGCAATCAAAAATCATAGCAATCATGCCACCAAATAGATTGGCTGGTACACCACCAGTATAGTGAGATTCTGGTCGTATTCTAGTGACACATTCCTTCCCATCCAAGCTAGGATAAGTCTTTAAATGCAGGCCTAGCTCATTTTTCGGGCCACAACCCCAGCAATGTTGAAATCGGTCGCCATATGTATCTTGAATAGCAATCTTTCTTGTTTCTAAAGCCATACCAGTTCCTTTCAAAAATCAGATTGTAAGCGTTTTTTGATTAGTATATCAGCCTTTGGAGCAATAGTAAATAGAAAGCAAGGCCAATATATTTTAATTGTTGCTATAATCTGATTTTATAAGTTTTCTACCTCTTTCTTGAATTAAAAATACTCATTTTCAGCCTTAATAGCCTTTCTAAAGCATAGAAAAACCAAGAAGGCCCGATATGGCTTCTTGGTTTCCTCTAATTTTATAACCTCTTCTATTAAAATAGTTCCTGAATCGGTTCAAAAATAATCCGTTCAATATCAGACAAGTAGATAGAGAGTTGTTGTTGCTTATTAAAGAAAGCTGATAATAAATCATTGCCTTGGATTTTATCTCCAAAACTCTGCATTTTTTCCTGAATGTCTGGAGTCGGCATTTGACCTGTTTGAGCCAGTTGCTGCAGCTCTTTCTGGAAAGCTAGGTAGTCATCAAAAATAGCCTTGGCTTCACTATCCGCATTGATAGCCTGCTTGCTTTCTACCACAGCTTTGTATTCTGGCATTTCGCGAAGTCCTCGGCTGAGTTCATTGGCTAAATCATAAATATTTGACATAGAGTTCTCCAATCTATATTAGTCTACGGACACTAGGTAATCCGTATTTTCTTTTACTATTTTAGCAGATTTTTCCAAATCTTTACGATTTTTAAAGGTAATTTGCAGAATACCGTTGATATCTTCACGGTTTTCCTCGTTGATTCGAATATTGACGACCGAAATTCCGCGCAGAAGCTCCAAAATACCCAATATCGCATCTTCTTCGTCAGGAACTTCAATAAAGAGGTCATAAAAGCTGTCCACACCCGCTCGCTTATGAATTTCCATTTGCTTGCGGCTCTGCCGTCCTCGGTCAAAAAATTCCCAGATAGCGTTCTCGTCCTTGGCCTCAATCGCTGCGGCAACCTTGTCTAACTGGTCTTTAAAATCTTCCAGCCGCTCCAAAATGGCTTGAGGATTTGTTAATAGGATAGAGGTCCACATCCCTGGCTCGCTCTCCGCAATCCGTGTCATATCTCGAAAACCACCGGCTGCAAAAGACTGGGTCAGCTCATGCTCCTGGCTATAAGCTGCCGCTTGCTCCATAAGGCTGGAGGCTAGGATATGCGGAAAATGACTGATTTGACTGGTCACTCGGTCGTGCTCAGCTGCATCCACCTGGATAAAACGGGCATGAAGACCACTCAGCAAGTCTTTCATTTCCTCAAGCGTACCTGGCTTAGTCAGATTAGAGGGGGTGAAGATATAATAGGCATTTTCAAATAAATTGACATGAGCAGCCTTGGCTCCTGTCTTGTGACTTCCGGCCATCGGGTGAGCTCCGACAAAGCGGACGGGCTTATTCTGCAGGTACTTTTCTGCAGCTGCCACAATCTCAGCCTTGGTTGAGCCAGCATCTGAGATGATAACATTTTCCTTCAGGTTCAGCTCCGCTAAGTCCTTTATAAATGCTATGGTCTGCTTGATGGGCACAGCCAGAATAATCACATCAGCCAATGAAGCAAAGGCGGCAAAATCATCCGTTACCCGGTCTACCATTCCACGTTCCAAGGCAACTCTACGCGATTCTTCACTTCGATTATAACCAAGAATCTCTATCTCAGGATGAGCTCTCCTGATACCCAGAGTCAAAGAAGCTCCAATCAGTCCCAGACCTGCGATATAGACTGTTTTTCTCTCCATGCCCTTCTCCTTACTTCTAAAAGTTCTTGACAAATTCCCGATGGCGAGCTACCGCATCCTTCAGTTCTTCCAGATTGTCCGAAGAGAACTTCTCCAGAACTTCAGTGGCTAAAACTGTTGCCACCACGCTTTCCATGACTACACCCGCTGCTGGCAGAGCCGTTGGATCGCTCCGCTCCACTGTCGCCTTATAAGGCTCGTGGGTCTCAATATCCACGCTCATCAGTGGCTTGTAAAGGGTTGGAATGGGCTTCATGACACCTCGCACCACGATTGGCTGACCATTGGTCATACCGCCCTCAAAGCCGCCTAGATTATTGGTTCTGCGAGTGAAGCCATCTTCCTCAGACCAAAGGATTTCATCCATGACTTGACTGCCCTTGAGACGACCAGCTTCAAAGCCCACGCCAAACTCAACTCCCTTGAAAGCGTTGATGGACACGACTCCTTGAGCAATCTTGGCATCCAGCTTCTTGTCCCATTGGACATAGGAGCCCAGACCAACCGGCACACCACCAACGACAGTCTCAATGACACCACCGATGGTATCCCCGTCTTTCTTAATTTGATCAATGTAGGCCTTGATTTCTTCTTCGCGCTCGGGATTGACAATGGAAACCTCTGACTGGGCAGCTTTTTCCTTGATTTCTGCTACAGTTAGATTATTCGGTACATCAATATCGATACCACCAAAGGTTACGATATGGCTGGTTACCTCTACACCGATTTCTTCCAGCAAACGCTTGGCTACTGCTCCAACTGCTACACGCATGGTCGTTTCGCGGGCAGAAGAACGCTCCAGTGAATTTCGTAAATCGTCAAAGCGGTATTTCATACCACCAACCAAGTCCGCATGTCCAGGGCGTGGTTTGGTAATCTTGCGCAGTCCTTTTTTCTTTTCATCCACATCTGCTGCGCTCATAATCTCCAGCCACTTTTGATGATCCAGATTCGTGACATTGAGAGTAATCGGACCGCCCATGGTCAGGCCATGGCGAACCCCAGACGTAATCTCGACTTGATCGCTTTCAATCTTCATGCGGGCACCGCGACCGTAACCACCCTGGCGTCGCTTGAGCTCAGCATTGATATAGTCAGCGGTCAAAGGAAGACCAGCCGGCACTCCCTCAATAATAGCTGTCAGACGAGGTCCGTGCGATTCTCCTGCTGTTAAATATCTCATACATTTTCTCCTATTTCTGGGATGGAAAAACTGGACGTCCTGTCTTTTTTCATCAAAACCGTCCAATCGTCTTAAACTCCATCTGGCACTTATTTCTTCAGAAATTCTTTCATCTCTTCCAGCGGAATCTGGTGAATGCTAGCCGAACCCAGCTCAGGCACCAGTACTAGTTTGATAGAGTTGCCTCTAGCTTTCTTATCATGGGTCAGGGCCTGATAGAGTGCATTCTCATCCCAAGGCTGGTAATCTACCGGCAAGCCAAACTTCTGACACATACTGATGATGTCTTCTGTAATTCCGGCTGGCATAAGGCCTTGCTTTTCAGCGACGCGGGAAACCTGTACCATGCCAATCGCCACAGCTTCACCATGCATAACCTTCCCATAGCCCGCCGTCGCTTCAATAGCATGCCCAATAGTATGACCGAAATTCAGATAGAGGCGGACGCCATTATCCAGCTCGTCCTCGACCACAATCTTACGCTTGACATCGCAGGAATGGTAGATGATGCTCTCCGCATGCTCCAAAATCGACTCTGGGCTGCCATCCATTTCTGACAGCTCATCCCAGAGTTCCTTATCCTCAATCAAGCCGTACTTGACCACCTCACCCATACCTTCGATCAGTTCCCGCTGACCTAAAGTATGCAAGACTTCTGGATCAATCAGAACCCCGTCAGGCTGGGTAAAAGTTCCGACCATATTCTTGGCCCAAGGTGTATTGACGCCTGTCTTACCACCGATTGAGGAGTCCACTTGGGCTGTCAGACTGGTCGGAATCTGCACGAAATGAATCCCCCGCATGTAGGTCGAAGCAACAAAGCCTGCCAAATCACCAACAACGCCACCACCCAAGGCTACAATGCCATCACTACGGGTCAGACCAACCTTGACCAAGAATTCATAGGCTTTGTTGACAGTCTTTAAGTTCTTGCTGGCTTCGCCCTCCAAAAAGTCAAAGACAAAGGCCTCAAAACCAGCCGCTTCTAAGCTCAGCTTGACCTTTTCCGCATAGAGTCGAGCGACTCGATTGTCCGTGATGATGACTACTTTCTGAGGCTGCCAAAGCTGACTCAGCCAGCTGCCAGCCTGAGACAAAGCCCCCTTTTCGATGAAAATATCGTAGGGATGATGGGGGAGATTTACATTCAATTTCATAAGCGCCTCCTTGTTTTTCCTGCTCCAACCATAGAGGAGTTGAGTACGAGTAACTATTTATACAGAGCTTCCAACTGCTGCCAAATTTCCTGACAAGGCATGGGTTGTCCTGTCCAAAGCTCAAAAGCTTCTGCGGCCTGATAAAGCAACATACCCAGACCATTCACTGCCACTACCTTCTGACTTCGAGCCCACTTTAAAAAAGGTGTTTCAAAAGGTTTATAAATCACATCCGCAACTAAAATCTGGCTCGGCAGCTGAACACTTTCTGCTAATGGCAAAGTCTTGCCATCCATACCCACACTTGTTCCATTGACCAGAAGATCTGACTGGTTAATTTTATCCTGCAAGGTAGCCAAGTCTTCTAAGTTCAAAACATGAATCCTATTCTTAGTCTGGCGGCTGATAACTGCCATCTTACTGACAGTATTAGCAAAGGAAGTCTGCCGAGTAAAGACAAAGATTTCCTCTGCCTGATCCAAAGCTGCTTGAGCAATAATCGCTGTCGCTGCTCCGCCTGCACCCAAAATGGTCATTTTTTTGCCCTGAATAGCAAAAGACGGCAAGCTCTTAAAAAATCCCTTGCCATCCGTATTATATCCTATCAATGTACCATTTTTATTCACCACTGTATTCACAGCCCCGATAAGACGGGCACTGGGAGCCAATTCATCAAGATATTGGATGACTTCCTGCTTGTAGGGCATTGACAAATTTATCCCAAACATATTATACCTTCGGATATTAGCAACGGTCGCTTCTAAATCCTCTGCTTCAATTTCCAAAGCAAGGTAGACACCATTGACAGCAGTCTTCTCAAAGGCTGTATTATGAATAAATGGTGAAATGCTATGCTTAATCGGCTTAGCAACCACTGCAGCTAGACGAGTATGGCCATCAATTTTCATTTAAAATCTCCCGAACAACCTTCATGTTTGCGAGGGAAACCTGACCTGGTGAACTCGGCTGTTCAACGCTGGCAAAAGACCAGCTCGAACCTGTCAAATCTGCAGCTAAGCGAGAAATCTTTCCGACTTTTCCCATAGAAATCGTTACATACTCTTGTTCAGGATTCAAAATCTTAAATCCACGAGTGTAGTTCATCAGATCCAACACATCCTGCTCATTGTGAGCCATAACAGAAACTTTGACCACTTTTGGTGCCAAACTCGTCAATTCTGACAAAATTTCCATCATATTTTCAGGCGTTTCCTCAAAATTATGATAGCTGAGAACTAAATTTGGAAACTCGAGCATTTCTTCAAATTTATCTTTATGCGAATAGTATTCAAAATCAACATAGTCTGGCGAATAAAAATTAGCTACTTCTTTGATAAGAGTAACATATTCATCATCTGACAGTTCAATTTCGCCACCTTCTCCGCGACTTCGCAGCGTGAAGAGCAATTCACGGCCAGCAAATTTCTCGAAAATAGCAGGAGCAACGTTGAGAATGCTCTCTTTCGGCAAAAAGTCCGCGCGCCATTCGATAATGTCAGCATCATCATAACGACTCACATCAATTGCTTTAGCCTCTTCTAAACTTCTGGGCATGATTGAAACGACTAATTTCATTTGTCCACCTTAATAGTAAAGACCTTGAGGTAATTACTATTCTCATCTTTCTTATTGTATACAAAGTCTGCTGGTAGACCATATTCCGCCAGATAGCGGTGAGGGACTCCTGCAAATCCTTTTTCAATTTCTTTTTTAAACTTACTTTTAGAAACATTAGCTGCGTTGGTCGAAAGGATCAATGTTCCTTTCGGACTCAAGATTTCCAAGGCCTGAGCCACCAAACGATGATAATCTTTCGCAACAGAGAAGGTCTGTTTCTTATTGCGAGCAAAGCTCGGCGGATCTAGGACAATTACATCATACTTCAATTCGTGACGCTTGGCGTATTTGAAGTAATCAAAGACGTCCATGACCACGAAACGATGGGGCTCTAAATCCAATCCATTGGCTTCAAAATGCGCTTGGGAAAGCTCGCGGCTACGTTTGGCCAAATCCACCGAAGTTGTTTGACTGGCACCGCCCATGGCAGCTGCCACCGAGAAAGCTGCTGTATAAGAAAACATATTGAGCAGGCTTTTTCCGCTAGCTAAGCCGTCAACCAGACTCCCCCGCACCTCGTGCTGGTCCAGAAAAATCCCAGTCATCAGGCCATCATTCATGAAGACTTGATAGCGCACGCCATTCTCCAAAACCGTAAAATAGGCTGGCGCTTCTGCTCCGTAGAGATGGGCAGACTCATAGTCCAAGCCCTTGAAGCGAATCTTCTCATAAGCTCCAGCGACCTCAGGAAAGACCTGCTGGAAAGCAGCCACTATCTGATCCTTAATTGAAAAAACAAAGGAATTGTACCAAGAGAAAACGGCGTATTTCTCATAGATATCAACCGTAAAACCGCCAAAACCGTCACCTTCTTGGTTAAACAGGCGATAGGCTGTCGTATCCTCCGCATGACGGTAATAGAAACGCTTGTCTTTGGCTTTTTCAAACAAATGCTGAAAGAAAGCGGAGTTCAGCTCTACCTTAGCATGGGAAATTAGCCAGCCAAGTCCCTTATTTTGCAAGGAGAGATAAGCCGTTCCCAAGAACTTCCCCTGCTGACTATGCAATTCCACACATTGACCGGTGAATGAAAGAGTTAGAAAATCATTCTTATCTAGAACTAAAATTCCTTTTCTCAACTTTTCCTCTGTCTGTTTATTAACAGTAAGTTTCTTCATAAGCATTATTATACCAAATATTGTGAAAATTCTCAAAGCATATTTATTATTTTCAAATAATACTTGTTTTAGTAGAAGAAATTTTCAACATTTTATATATTAAATATTTATTTTATCAGGCGGACTTTCAAGCAAGCTTCCTTACTCCTACTTTCCACTATCTATCATGAAACAAAGCCAGTTTAATTTTAGATATTCTTGCGAACAATCCTGAAGCTAGGAAATGATTGCCCTTATTAAATTACCTTACAAATAAAATAAACTAAACACTAAATCACCTCAATTTTTCCTCAACTTGAAAAATTGTGATATACTTAGAAGAAGAGAATTTTTAGGAAATAAGACAAGGAAGTATCTTTCTGTGAAAAAAATAACCAAGAATTTACTCAATTTTATGAGTACAAGGCTCGGTTTCGTCTTGAGCTTGCTCACGATTTATTGGTTAAAAACCATGTGGGCTTATACCGTTGATTTTAATTTAGATATTCAAGGAGCCTATCAAATTTTTCTGGCTCTGATTAACCCTTTCCCAATTGGACTTTTACTGATTGGACTCGCTCTTTATATCAAGCCGACGAAGATTTTTTATTGTGTCAGCACGGCTATCTACATCATGCTCTTTGTCTGGTTGGTCTCAAACTCCATCTACTACCGTGAGTTTACCGACTTTGTGACAGTCAATACCATGTTGGCCTCCAGTAAGGTGTCTGCAGGTCTCGGAGCCGCAGCCATGGAACTCTTCCGCCCTTGGGATGCTATCTATATCATTGATTTCCCCATTCTAGGCTGGCTTTTTTATAAAAAATATATCCGCTTGGATCATCGTAGGTTTAATTTCCGCGCTAGCTTTGCTGTAACGTCCCTATCAGCGATGCTCTTTTCGGTCAATCTTTTCCTAGCAGAAATTGATCGTCCTGAGCTCCTGACACGCGGATTTTCAAATTACTATGTCGTTCGCGCCCTTGGTCTTCCTGCCTTCCTGGGCTACAGTGCCAATCAAACCTATGCTGCTAATAAAGAGCGTTCCAAAGCCTCTGCCAAGGATCTAGAACCCGTTCAACAATATATCCAATCCCACTATGCTGAGCCAAACTCTGAATACTACGGCATTGCCAAAGGTCGCAATGTTATCTATGTCCATCTAGAGAGCTTCCAGCAGTTTCTGATTGATTATAAACTACAGATGGAGGGCAAGGAATACGAAGTTACGCCTTTCCTTAACTCCCTTTACCACTCCAACTCTACTTTAGCCTTTTCAAACATCTTTAACCAGGTCAAGGCTGGAAAGACTTCCGATGCTGAGACCATGATTGAAACAGGCCTCTTTGGTCTCAACCAAGGCTCCTTCATGGTAAACTACGGCGGTACTAATACCCAACAAGCAGCACCTTTTATCCTATCAAAAAATGGAGACTACACATCTGCTGTTTTCCATGGAAATACAGGTAGCTTCTGGAACCGCAATACAGCCTACAAGCAATGGGGTTATAATTATTTCTTCGATGCGTCCTACTTTACCAAGCAAGACGAGACCAACTCCTTCCAGTATGGCTTGAACGATAAAATTATGTTCAAAGATTCCATCAAATATCTGGAACATTTGCAGCAGCCTTTCTATGCCAAATACATCACCGTCTCTAATCACTATCCTTATACCACTAGTCTGATTGGCGATGAGATTGGTTTCCCACTGGCAGATACCAAAGACGAAACCATCAATGGCTATTTTGCAACAGCAAACTACCTCGACTCAGCTGTCAAAGCCTTCTTTGACTACCTGAAAGAAGCTGGACTCTATGAAAATTCAATCATTGTCCTCTACGGAGACCACTATGGAATTTCTAATTCCCGTAATCCAGCTCTGGCACCTCTGATCAATAAAAATTCTGAGACATGGTCTAGTTACGACAACGCCATGTTGCAGAGAGTGCCATACATGGTCGTGATACCTGGAATGGAAAAGGGAAAAATCATCGATACCTTTGGCGGACAAATCGATATGCTGCCAACCTTGGAGCATTTATTGGGGATTGACTCCAAAAATTACCTCCAAGTCGGGCAAGACCTCCTCTCACCTCAGCACCAGCAAATCGTGGCCTTCCGCTCAACCAATAACTTTGTAACACCAAAATACACAAGTTATAGCGGCCGCATTTACAACACACAAACTGGTGAGGAGATCACTCTGCCAGACGAGTCAACAACGGCTGAACTAGAAGCTATCCGAACAGCCGCAAATACACAGCTGAAAATGAGCGATGCTATTCAGACAGGGGACCTATTCCGCTTTTATACGGGCAATAACCTAGGAAAAGTCAATCCTGATGATTACAACTACATCAACTCTTTGAAAGCCCTCAAGGCCATTGAGAAAGAAAAAGGTGATCAATCGACTAGCCTTTATTCCAAACGTGGCGGTGTATCCTCTGTGGATCTCTTTAATTCACCAAGTTATCGAGTACTTCACCCAGAACAATTTCACTCTAGCACTAGTAGCGAAGAGGGAACTAGCGGAGAGGCCTCCAGCTCTTCTAGCTCCTCCAGTTCAAGTGCCAGTCCCTAATCTATGAGGCTACTCAACTCTTCCTAAAACATTGAAAAATGTTGAGGGAGAGTTTTTTTTTTTTGAAGCACAAAAAAAGATTGAAGACTTAAGCTGCAAAGCCTGTCTTCAATCTTTTCTTATTTTTATTCATATTATGCAATCACTTCAAAAACGGAAGCTGTTAGATTCTCCACATAGAAGGGTCTCTTATGACGACTATTTCCGACCAATAAACGTAGATGATCCGCATTCTCAAGGTAATAGGGCAGTCCACTTGCATTAAAAATGATTTCATAATGTTTTTCGTCTTTAATCTCAAAAATGACGATACCACTGCCGGCAAAGGCTTCTCTTACAAAGACATGCTTGTAAATCTCTTCATAGGTTTGATAAGAAAATTCCTTCTGACTTGTCTTTAAGTGAATAATCTGCTTGATATAGTCAATACTCTCCTGATGTTGACTGATCAGTTCCCAATTCACTTTGTTGACAGCATCGGGAGCATTGTAGCTATTCATGGCTCTGTCACGGTCGCTAGGCAGGACTTGGCCCTCTTCGCCTGTTCCTACTAGTTTCGTGCGAGAAAATTCTTGTCCCAATTCCATAAATGCCATTCCCTGCATGAGCAAGTTCATAGCTGTTGCCAGCTCAATTCTTTTCGTCCGAGTGACCTCATCATCATCTGGGTGCAAGTCAACCAGCAAGTCATGCAGATTGAAATTATCATGTGCCTCCACATAATTCAGAACCTGAGTTGGTGTCAAATAGGAGCCTAACTCACTGCTGCCCAAAATGGCTTTAGCTATAATATCCTCAGTCGCTTGTCCGCTCACATAACCTGCTTTCAGACCACCGTAGACTTCAGCACCCTTTATCGCATCGCGCTGGGTATCATTGAAAAAGCCAATTCGCGGCAGTTGATAAGCATTGTCTTTCTTAGCCTTGTCCTCTGGCATCAGGCCTGTTCCCATATCCCAACCTTCACCATAAAGCAAAATCCGTGGATCAATTTTGTCCATTTCTTCTCGGATGATATTCATGGTGGTGACATCATGGATTCCCATCAAATCAAAACGGAAGCCATCCACATTGAATTCTTCTACCCAATAGCGAAGTGAATCAATCATGAATTTGCGGAACATTTCATGCTCACTGGCCGTCTCGCTACCAACTCCGGTACCGTTTTGGAAAGAACCGTTGGGATTCATCCGGTAGTAATAATCGGGAACCGTTGACTGAAAGGCTGAGTCAAAGGTGGAATAAATATGATTGTAAACCACATCTAAGGTCACAGAAATCCCTGCATCATGATAAGCCTGAATCATGATTTTCAAATCTCGGATAGCCTGACCTGGATCATCTGGATTAGAAGAAAAACTGGTTTCTGGTGCATTGTAGTTCTGTGGATCATAGCCCCAGTTATAAGTAACTTGGCCATTTTCGTCATAGTCCTTGTGTCGGTCAGAAACCGGCTGGAGCTGCACGACATTGATACCTAGATTACGAATGTAATCAAAAGTGGTCTGGTCTCCCTGACTATTTCTAGTGCCACGTTGACAAGCACCTAAAAAAGTCCCTCGCAAATGCTCTGCGACACCGGAACTAGGCGATTTGCTAATATCTCGGATATGCATCTCATAGATGACCGCCTGATTCGGATTATCTAAACGCCAAGTTGCCTCCTTGCCTTGACATACCTTAAAACCATCAACAGTCTTGTCCTGTTCAGCAACAATAGCTGAACGCTTGCCATCTGGACTGGTAGCAATTGTATAAGGATCGCGCGTCAAAAAATGCTGGTTTTCAAAATGAACATGATACTGGTAGGCCTTGCCAGCTAAATCTTCTGGCACTTCCACCGACCAAACTCCGATTGTATTTTTTGCATGATCGTGCGAGTAAATTTCGCCCTTTTCCATAGGGAATTCTTTATAAACAGCTGCTTGATTATCCGAAGTTTCATAGACTAGCAATTCAACTTTTTTGGCTGTCGGAGCCCAAACTTTAAACTCATTTACTTGCCCCCGCAGACGATGCCCAAGCCAACCTTGGTAGCCCCAGCATTCATCAAAATAATCCGACCGCATGGCCACATCGAAATTATGAGGACGTCGCCGCGAATATTGGTGGCTCGTCGTCGCCGCTTGCAAGGAATAGTAGACCTGGTGATCTCCTTCAATCAACCACACCTCTGTAGGCAAATGAACTGGCAATAAGTCAATGTGATAATCGCAAGATTGGCTGGACCAGTCTGAACGCTTGACAATCACATGAGCCTGACTAAGGGGCTCCCAACTTTTAAAAGATAGTTCTCCCTGAATACCAAAATAATCTAGTTTAGAAAAAGGTGCTTCTTTTCCCCACTGATCTGTCTGCCACTGCCACAAATCATAAGAAAAGTAATCTCCCTTAGGATTGTGGTAATGGACAATGACCTTATAGTCTAGCATTTTCATTTATCTCTTCATTCTAATTTTTCTAAGGAAAGAGCGCTCTCATCTATTTCATCTATATTGGCGAAAAACTCCAGATGATTGTGCAAAACTTCCAATTCTACTGGTGTATCTCCTCCGTACTCACCATCCAAGTTCAACATAAAGGGTGCTTTTTTATCCAATACTTCTAGCTTCAATTTGCTGGTTTTCAGATATTCAACATTAGCATCCGTCACATGTTGGCCACCATTAATTGCTTGTATGATGAGACTAAGCATATCAAACAACTTGGCCGTTTTTACAAGAATCAAGGTGAAATTTCCATCGTCCAGTTTGGTATCTGGCGCTAGTTTTTCAAAGCCTCCGATAGAATTAGTCAAGGCTGCAAAGACAAGCGAAATCTTGCCCTCAAAAACACCATGGTCATGCTCAATCCGTACCTTACGGGATTTGGAACGTGGCAGCATTTTGGCTCCTTCGGCTACATAAGCCAGATAGCCTAGACGGGTCTTGACTTCACTAGGGACACTATAAGTCAGCTCTGTCAGCGTGCCCGCCGCCGCAATGTTGATAAAGTATTTGCTGCCATAAGCCCGGCCGATATCCATCTGAATCGTCTGGTTTTTCTCGATAATACGAGCTGCAACCACTGGATCTCCCATAGGAATTTTCAAGGCACGCGCATAATCATTGGTTGTACCAGTTGGGATGAAAGCCAGCTTAGGGCGCACATCTAGGCCCGCAACCCCATTCACCACTTCATTGATAGTCCCATCTCCACCAGCTGCTATAACCAAATCAAAACCTGCTCTTGCTACTCTTTCAGCTTCTCGCTGAGCAGAGAAAGGCTCTGGAGTTGTCTGGTAGGCACTGGTCTCATAGCCAACATCTTCCAAGACGTCCAAGACTTCGGCAATATTTTTTTTGATAATTTCCTGCCCAGAAGTTGGGTTATAAATTAATCTTGCTTTTTTTATTTTATTTTCCATACTCAGCCTCACAAGCTATCTAGCCAGTCCTCGTCTCGAATCTCGATCCCAAGTTCTTGAGCTTTGATTAATTTGCTGCCTGCATCGGTACCTGCCACCACCAAATCTGTCTTTTTAGACACACTTCCAGCGACATTTGCACCCAAGCTCAGCAACTTTTCTTTAGCTTGATTCCGTGTTAATTTTTGTAATTTTCCGGTCAATACGACTGTTTTGCCAGCGAGAGCGGCATCAGCTGCCACTTTCTCCCCTAGATAGTCTAGGTTAACACCAGCTTCTTGTAATTCTTGCAGCAGAAGCTGACTACCTTCTTGCTCAAAGTAAGAATTCAGACTCTGAGCGATAACTGTCCCCAAGCTGTCAATAGAAGAAATTTCCTCTTGACTGGCCTGAGACAGCTTGATCATATCGTGGAATTTCTCCATCAAAATCCGACTAGCCTTGCTTCCCACGTGACGGATTCCCAGACCAAAGAGCAATTTCTCTGCTGAGTTTTCCTTGGAAGCTTGAATAGCAGTATACAATTTATTCGCTGATTTTTCCTTAAAGCCGTCCAAGGTCAGCAAATCTTCTACAGAAAGTCGGTAAATTCCAGCCACATCCTTAACCAAGTTCTTATCAAAGACCTTTTCGACAACTGCTGGACCAAGACCCGTGATGTTCATGGCATCCCGACTGGCAAAGTGGATCAATCCTTCCTTAATCTGGGCTGGGCAGAGCGGGTTGATGCAGCGCAGAGCCACTTCGTCCTCAAAATGCACAAGCTCACTCTCACAGCTCGGACAGTGACTTGGTATTTCCAAAGCCTCTTCTGAGACCCGCTTAGACTCCACCACGCGCAAGACAGCAGGAATAATATCCCCTGCCTTATAGACGATAACGGTGTCTTTCTGACGAATATCCTTCTCCGCAATGTAGTCCACATTGTGCAAGGTTGCTCGGCTGACAGTCGTTCCCGCTAGCTGCACTGGCGTCAGATTGGCTGTCGGAGTCACAACTCCTGTCCGACCGACTGTCCAGTCAACAGACAGAAGCTGGGCTTCCTTTTCCTCAGCTGGAAACTTATAAGCGATAGCCCACTTAGGTGCCTTGACCGTAAATCCAAGCTCCTCTTGCACCGCCAAGTCATTGACCTTGATGACAATACCGTCAATCTCATAAGGCAGACTGTCCCGCTCTTTGGCAATCTTTTCGATAAACTCCCAAACGGAATCGATAGAATTTGCTAGAAAATGAATCGGATTAACTGAGAAGCCCAAAGAAGCTAGCTTGTTCAAAACTGCTTCTTGGCTGCCGGCCTCAGTCGGACTGGCTTCTTGGTAGAGGAAGGTTGCTAGATTACGCTTGGCCACAACTGCTGTGTCCAACTGGCGCAAGGTTCCTGCTGCCGCATTGCGGGGATTGGCAAACTCAGGCTCACCGTTCTCCTGCCGCAGCTGATTGACCGCATCAAAGGAAGCCTTGGGCATGTAGCACTCTCCGCGAACCGTAATGTCCAGCGGCTCTTTCAAAGTCAGCGGAATATCCTTGACCCGCTTGAGATTTTCAGTGATGTTTTCTCCAACAGAGCCATCCCCCCGAGTCGCTCCTGCTACCAAGATTCCTTTTTCATAGGTCAGAGAAATAGAGAGCCCATCAATCTTGAGCTCACAAATATAGGAAACCTGGGGAAATTCCTTGCGGATTCGCTGGTCAAAAGCCATTAATTCTTCACGTGAAAAAGCATCCTGCAAACTAAAGAGAGGATACTGGTGTGGATATTTTTCAAATCCTTCTAAAATCTTCCCACCCACCCGATGCGTTGGGCTATCAGGTAGGATATCAGTTGGGTACTTTTCTTCTAACTCCACTAACTCGCGATAGAGTCTGTCATACTCGCTGTCCGATACACTTGGCCTGTCTGCCGTATAGTATTCATGGGCGTATCGATTAAGCAATTTGACTAATTCTGACATTCTTTCTTTCATACTTCTATTTTATCACAAATACACAAAATCTTCCTCTATTTGTTCCGAATTCTCACTAAAAAAGAGGACATAAAAAGAGCGGAAATCCGCTCTCTGCTGTCTTATTTTGTCAAATCAATCCTTTTCGCAATCTGGTTAATAATGATAGCTCCAACTATCAAGGAAGCAAATTCTCCAATAGCCGTTGTGAACCAAGTCAGGAAGAATGGCAAGCCCTGTAAGAAATACAACTCTGCCGCAATCGTCACCATCGAAATAGAGAAGAAAATGGCAAAATAGAAATGATCCAAGCGAAGCAAATCTTTAATCAAGTACTGATTCTTATAGCGGCTGAAAAGGTAGACACCTAATGATAGGAAAACTAAAGTTGACCAACCACCAACAAAGACATCAATGATTCCAAAGCTATAGAGATTGGCAATCATACAGCCAATGGTCACTCCCAGGATGTATTTACGATTGTAAAAGGCCATAAAGTTCATCGTTTCAGAAATTCTAAACTGATAAGCACCGTAACTAATCGCATTTAAGGGAGGCGTGACGGTTAGGGCTACATAAATGGCAGCAACGATGGCAATGTGTGTCAAATCACGAACTGATAAATTTTCTTGTTTCATGTTTTCTCCTTTAGCGCATGAGCGCGTGTAATATGCTTGGCGAAAGAAGTTAAGCGCCAAGGGTTGCCTCAGATGGAAAAGCTATCTCCTTCAAATCGACAACCTCACTAGTATAGCATAAATCCTAGAAATGTGATAGACTATGCTTATGAAAACTTTGATTAAAAAATTCTTTGACAATGAAGTCCTATCCTACCTCTTCTTTGGTGTGGCAACCACTGTCGTATCCGTTGTCAGTCGGATGCTCTGCTATGAACTGACGGGAAATGAACTACTGGCTACGATAATAGGTGATATTCTGGGCATTCTCTTTGCCTTTGTGACCAACGATACTATCGTTTTCAAGCAGACAAGACAGGGCTGGCCAGTGCGATTAGTCAAATTTTTCACAACCCGCCTGGCTACTATGGCCTTGAATTTACTGCTAACCTTTATCTTTGTCACTAGTTTCCCACAAATCATAGGCCAGTTTGTCAATAACAATATCAAAATGGTCAATACCATCGAAACTTTCATTGCTCAAGTGCTAATTATCATTCTCAACTATGTCTTCAGCAAGATTTTTGTCTTTAAAAACAAGGCAAAATAAGAATAGATTAGCCTATTTCCCCAAAACAAAAACATCTGGACCAGATATTTCTGATCCAGATATTTTTATTTTTAGACTTCCAAGCTGGCATTGTCAGCTGTCAGGTGAGTAATATCACCCTTAACCCCAAAATAGTCCTCAATCAGAGTCTGGAGTTCAGTCATGGCTGCTTGGGCACGCGCCGCCTGCTCTCCATTGATGGCTTCGATAACCAAGATGGCATCTTTGGTCTCTTCTGTCAACATGGTTCGTTGTGCTTCTCGCCAGTTAAGACAACGGCAAACCGCCCCCTCTTCATCATAGTAGATGATTTCTTCTGCCAAAGCTGGTACATCAGTCTCAGCTCCCAGTGGGAAAAATGCTTCGCCACCCTTGGCTTTTCCTAGATAAAGACCACCGACAATCTTGTCCAAATCCTCACCGCCACAAGGAACAGCATAAGAAAGGGAAACACTATTATAAATATCTACTAAAGGATTGATGGGGTTAAATTCCCGTCCTTGACTGACCCGCTTGAGTAGGGCTTCGATAGAGGAACGCGCTCCTTTCTTGGTCTTAAATTGGCCGAAAGCCTGCCGCCACTCCTGAATGACATCATTCTGAGTGAAGTTCTCATCTGGAATAAAGTCTGCTGCTCGCTTCGCTCCCTTATCCAGCAGGGATTTGAAATAAGGATCCTTACTTTCATCCACTCTATTATCCAACCCCTTGACCACTAAAACACTAATCTGAGCTTCTGGAAACAAAGCCCAAAATTCATTTTCAACTGTAACTTTCATGTTCTACCTCAATAATTTCTTTTCTGGCCTTTTTTGACCAGCTCCCAGTCCTTGGTAATATTCTCTCGGACACGAACCAGCAACTTTTCTAACTCTTTTCGCTCGTTTTCTGAAAATTTTTCCAACGAAACCTGCTCCGAATATTCGTTTTCCGCTATGATAAAAGGATAAAGTGTTGCCCCCTTATCAGTGACGAACCATTCCTTGTTCTTGCGGTTATTGGCTGCTGGCCGCTGCTCCACTAAGCCTTTATTTTCTAGCTTCTTGACTGAACGAGCCACCGTTGAGCGATCCACCTTGAGCAAGTCTGACAGCTCCTCCTGAATAATCCCAGGATTCTCCGCAATCCGCACCAGATAGAGATACTGCCCCCGCGCCAAATCTATGTCACGAAACTCAATATTAGCGATGGAATCCAAAGCCCGAGCAATGATTCCAATCTCACGTAAAATTGACATACCTCCTCCTTCTGAAGATAGTATAACAGATTTTTATTGCAAATGCAATAAAAATTATTCAAAAATACTTACCTTAGAAAAATTCTATATTGAACTAAATCTCCGCACAGAACTATTTCCGCCTTTCCCTTATCTGCACCATCAAAGAAGAGGCTCGGAAAAGGTCTTTGCCTCACTTTTTGTTAGAAATAGATACTGGGAAGGTTAGCTGATTACTTGTTAAGCAATCTCTTGATATGTTTTGATAAAGGTCAGTACAATCACTAGCTAGATTCTCTCGAGTATAATCTTCACCTTTAAAATCCATTAATGCAACCTTATTAGTCACATCATATAATACTACAATATCAAATCGGCTTGAGAAGAGCATAGAAAAACCACCTGAAGTCAACCCAGGTGGAAAGCTTAGGATAGATATTTATTTACTAATGCCTCGTTGCTTCTTAACATATTCTTTGTACATTTTTGACTTCTTTCCATACCATTCCTCGATGGTATAGCCATACTCTTCACGGTATTTCTCTTGGTTTTTATTGACTTCATGAAGATTAAATAGTGAAGAGAATGTTGATTTACTCAATGATATTAAAATAATAATGAGAAAGATTGGAGCGATGGGTAATAAAGCCAAAAGTAAATGAGCAAGTAAATTTTTAAAGCCTGAAATAAGAATACCCGCAATAAAATTTATGAACCATAAAGCCAAGATAACATTTGTATATTTCTTTATTTTCTCCTTATCAATATCAAAAACTCTAGTATATGTCTTTGTTATGAGACTATAAACAATATAGACAACTGCTACGGAATAAGCTAGCCAATAAATAATCCGAATGATTAAAAAAGGAACAAAGAATTGCAAGCCTAAAATTAGTCCAAAAATGCTTGAATGAATAAGAGTGAATAAGACGAGTAAATTGAGTATATAAGCATAAATTCTATTTCTTTTTGAAATGATATAAATAATCATATACATCGCCCAATAAACTAAAAATAAAATACCAAAAACTTTTTCTGGGATGATTAGTTGATACTCTAATTCAGTAAGCGGCTGCAAAAAAGTTATACTATTCTTACTCATAGATGTTCCTAAACCAATCGCAAGCCATGGAGCAAATATACATATAACAAGAAATAATGGCATTACGAAAATCATTACTAATATATTCCATCCTCGCGTTGTTTCTAGTGCATCATTAATATCTTTTTGTTTATCATCCATTTATTTTCTCCTATTATCCAAACAAGGATGAGGCCGCCTTCAGACCACCATTGAAAAAATCAGAAACATTCTTGCCTACACTTTTGACAGTCTCCAAGCCTTGGTGGAGTCCTTTCCCGATAGATTCCACTCCTGATTCTACCATGTCCACAGCACCGCAAGCCAAATTTTTAGCTCCTTCATAAAGAAACTAGAAATATTGTTTATCAATCTTTATCTCTTCTTAGACTTCTTCACATGTTCCTTATACATTTTTGACTTTTTCCCGTACCATTCTTCGATGGTATATCCATACTCTTCACGGTATTTCTCTTGGTTTTTATTGACTGCATTCAAGTTCTCTAGAGTTACTACATTGGACTTGAAAAATGATACCAAAAATAGTCCTAGTAAAATAGGTGCAATAGGTAATAAAGCAAGCAAGAGATACGCTAGGAAATGATTAAGCCCGTGGGTAAAGAGATTGATTCCATACATCAACAACCATAAGAATAAAATCACATTCAAAAAATTTTTATAATATTCTGAGGAGAAATAATCCTTTCTAGCGCGTTGCTTTGTGGCAAGGATATAGATAAGGTAAATCAGTGATAAGACAAACCCAATCCAGTAAACGATACGAACTGCTACTAGAGGGATTAAATACAAGATGGCTACAAACCAACTATAATATGTAATTACGAGCAAAAACAATTGAAAAATCTGAGTCATTAAATAGGCTTTAATGCGATTTCTTTTAGAAATAATATAAAAACAAGTAAAATGACCGCAACAAAGAAAAAATAGAAAGCCAAAGAAACTATCTGGGGGAATGAGCCCTGTTTCCACTGATGTTAGCTGTGTAACCATTGAGGTCAGTGGAATAGCTGGGTCATACCCAGCTTCACTAGCCATTCGAAATAAACTTATCGGTAAAGACGTACCAATCATAACCATAAGAGAATATAGAGATAGTCCAAAAATCGCCTTTACTAAGCTTAATCTTCGTGCTGTTTCAAGTGCATCATTAATATCTTTTTGTATCTTATCCATTTATTTTCTCCTATTTTTTTCAGGTTACATTGTAAAAGGAGGCACCATCGCCATAAAAATCGAATGGGTAAACCAACATTGACTAAACTTCCTGATCCAGCGACTCTTTGTATCTTTTCGATTCTTTCCCATACCAGTCTTCTATTGAGTAGTCAGATAACTGGCGGTAATCTTCCAAATATTTTTTGAGATAGTAGCCTTGAAAATTGTTCACACTTAAAACATACAGAAAGTAAAGGAAGGGGACAAATATTATTGGATTAATGGCTACAAAAATTGAACGAAAGGTACCATTTTGCTGAATAAGATCCGAGTTTGGGAAAAAGATACGGAAAATAACTATTAGGAATAGGATAAGCCCTCCGTACCTTTTTGCAAATACAACAAAACGGTCGAGAAAATCCGCTCCTCTATTTGAGTAAGTAGACTCTTGATACAAAATTTCGAGCGTATTCTTCTGAAAATTTTGAAATAGTCTAATAAAGTACAAAATAAAAGCAACCGTATATAATGCGCCAGATAAAATCATTCCTATTATCGTTCCTGCTCCAGCTATACCTATTACTAGACATTGCAAAAGAAGAAGAAAAGTCATAAAACCGACCCATTTATTAAAGTAATAATAGGATAGGATTGACTGATTTTTTATTTTGGTTAGATCAATTAAATAGCCAACAAACCCTACAAATCCCAATCCAAAAAAAGCACCATTTATGAGGCTTACTTTCATAAATAAAAACTGCAAATTTTGAGAATCAACCCAAATACTAAAAAGAAAGATTAGAAATAGGATAAACTGTATTGTAATAAATCCTAAAAGCTTTCCCTCATAACCTTTTTCATTGAAATCCTCAAATGAAGTTTTGATATACTGATCTGTCACTAAGTTCATACTTTCCTCTAACGAGGCATTAAAAATTGTTTGTTTCATATTTCACCTATTATACATTTGTCTCCTTATCTGCTTGTCCTTCGTCATCAAATCTCAGAATAAGCTCACCACTACGACTTTCAAAGTGCGATACGAAGCGGCTTTGGATGCTTGCATTGAGGACAGCACCGACGATTAGCACCTTGGCAATCAGGATAAACCAAAACATGATAATCACAACCACCACTGAGCCGACAAAACGCACATCTAAAAAGCGATCTAGATAGGCTTCAATATAAACAGTAAAAAGGTTCATGAGGCTATAAATGATAACAAGAACCAAGGTCGCACCTGGTAGCACATACCGGATTTTGGGAATCTTCACATTGGGTAAAGAAAAATAAAGCAGAATCAGCGAAAGAAAGAGCATCAGATAAATCGTAGGCTCTGTCATGGTCAGCAACTGCTGGTAGAGGCCACGGTCAAACTGCCAGAAATTATAAAGAATCCCAACCAGCATTCGACCAAATAGGGTCAAAACGAGCGACAAGCCTAGTAAGACTTGCAAGCCTAGACTCATGATAAAAGCAAAGATCCGCTCCCAGATAAGCCCCCGCCCTTGCTTCGTACCATAGCATTTATTAAAAGCCTTTTGCAGAAAAGTCATACTCTGGGAAAAAGTCCACAGGGCAGATAGGATAGAAATACTCAGCAAACCTGTCGATGGCTTGGTCAGCACATCTCTGACAACCTTGGCGATCGTCAGATACAATGACTCCGGCAGTAAGTCTTTCAGCGCAACCAAGATCTCATCTGGCTGGATTTGAAAATAGGGCAGAATATTTGCCGCAATCAATAACAAGGGGAAAATCGAAATCAGAAAATAGTAGGCCACAGCAATGCTGGTAATATCTGCCTCCGATGCCTGATAAAAATGGAAAAAAGCTCTGAGAAATTCATTTTCTTTCATCTTCTTGATGAATCCTGTCACATCTCTCTCCTATTCAAAAAGGCTGGGACAAGCCCAGCCCTCTATGCTTAATAAGTCCCTTCTTCTCCCTGGCTGGTTAGAATCACAGGACCATCTTTGGTAATGACAAATTGGTGCTCATATTGGCAAGAAAGACCGCCATCTAGGGTTTTATGCGCCCAACCGGTTTCAAAGTCCGTGTCAATTTCCCAAGTACCTGTATTGATCATTGGCTCGACAGTCAGAACCATTCCCTCCCGCAGGCGCAAACCGCGTCCTGCACGGCCGTAATGCGGCACCATTGGCTCCTCATGCATGGTTGGGCCAACTCCGTGACCAACCAAATCACGCACCACTCCATATCCATGGCTTTCAGCATATTCTTGAATGGCTGCGCCAATGTCTCCAATGCGATTGCCAACTTGTGCAGCTGCAATTCCTCGGTAGAGACATTCCTTGGTCACATCCATGAGCTGCTGCGCTTCTGGACTAACCTGACCAACTGCATAAGCCCAGCAAGAATCTGCGACACCGCCACGGAAGTTTTCTGTGTATTGCTTCATCTGCTCAACATTGTCAAAGTCCAACTTAGAGACATCCAGCTCAGCCTTGTCGACTAAACCAACAACCATGTCCACACAGATGATATCACCTTCTACCAATTTTTGATGGCGAGGAAAGGCATGGGCCACCTCGTCATTAAGAGAACAACAAGTCGCATAAGGATAATCCATGATGCTGCCCTCTACACCAATCTGAAGGGGCAAGGCATTGGCTTCTTTACAGCGCTTGCGGACATATTCTTCGATGTCCCACATGTCAATACCTGGCTTGATCAAATCTCTCAAGCCGATATGAACAGAAGCTAGAAAATCTCCGCTCTTGTCCATTAAATCAATTTCACGTTGTGATTTTATAGTAATCATTATTTACCTCTTTACTAAGTAATCTTTACAGTAATCGTTGCTTTGGCAACGATGAGCGAATCTAAGTAGATATCATAGTCAATCACTGCTGTCCGCCGCGTCTGATGAATAATACGTGGCCGAATCTGCAGGACATCATCAATCTGAACAGCCTGAAAGAAATGAATCATCATCTGATCGACGATTAAGCTCTGACTATTCGTCGTCATCAACTGCTGCGTAATCCGAGTGATAATTTCCGTCAAGACGCCATTAGCCAAGACTCTATTTTGCTCCAGCATGAAAGGCTCGACAGTGAAAGAAAAAACATCCTCTTGGCGATGAAGCTTCTGGCCCACCTGCTCGCTGAAGGTCGGTAGACTGGAAATCTGTGAGCGGCTCATTTTTTCCATAATATCCCGACGTGTAATCACTCCAAGGAGAGTCTGATTGCCACGCACTACCGGAATCATCTCAAAATCCTCTGCAATCATGCGCTGACTGATATTGGCAATATTCGCCGACAGTCCAGTCATGAAGATCTTGCGAGTCATCACCTTGTCCAAGGTGGTCAAAGGAGACTTATCTCCCGCATCCCGCATCGTCACGACACCAACCAGCATTTGATGCTGATTAACGACTGGAAAACGACTGGTGCGATTACGACGAACCAAGTCCAGATAGTCACGAACGGTATCTGTGTCATGCAAGAAACCATATTCGTGACTAGCTCTATAAACCTGCTCTACTGTTAAAATATCTGTTTTAATCTGGATATTGGACAGGGCGCGGTTAATCATGGTCGCCACGGTATAGGTATCGTGCTTGGTTCTTAGGACGGGAATTTCAATACGATTGGCCAGTTTTAAAACCTCTGGATCGACTTCAAAACCTCCCGTTACCAGCACGGCATTCTCATTTTCAAGAGCCAAGATCTGAATCTGCGTCCGATCTCCGACAATAAGAAGACCACCTTCGTTTAAGTATCGTAGGATATTTTGCTCGGTCATAGCTCCGATGGAGAACTTGTTAAATTCTTTTTCCAGTCCTTTTGCACCGGCAAGCACCTCTGATCCAGTAATATCCGCAATTTCCTTGTAAGTCAGGTGCTCTAAAACAACTTTTTTCGACTTCACGCGGACAGTCCCACTTCTAGGTCTGGTCTCGACAATTCCTCTATTTTCAGCTTCCTTGATCGCTCGGTAGGCAGTTCCGTCGCTAACACCCAAGTAATTTGAAATACTCCGAACGCTGACCCGCTTGCCAATTGGAAGATTTTCAAGATAAGCTAAAATTTCCTGGTGTTTACTCATTGAAATCTCCTTTTTCGTAGCGATATTCGGTGTAATCTCTCATCCTTCTCGTGTAGCGGTCGCTCCCCTTAAACTGGCGGAAGAGCTTAAAACCAGCTTTCAGTGCAACTTTCTGACTAGCAATATTCTCTTCATGCGTGATAATGGTCAGGCGCTTAAAATCGAATTTCGTAAAGGAAAGAAAAACCAATTCACTGACAACTTCGGTCATCAAGCCCTGTCCCCAGTAGTCTTTCCTCAAAAAATATCCTAGTTCAGCTTCTTTTTTTATTTCGTCCATTTTTTCAAATTTAATGGAACCAATCATTTCATTCGTTTCCTTATCACAAATTGCCCAAATTCCCAAGGGATTTTTCATAAAATAATTGGCGATAACATATTCACTTTCCTGTAAGCTACTTTCAGTCGGAAAAATAAACTCGGTATTATCCGGATTAGAAGCAATTTTATAAAGGGATTCTGCATCTCCAAAAAGAATCGGGCGTAAAAATGAATGCTCTGTTTCAATAAAAGAAAAAGCTGCTAATTGTGTCCACAAATTCATAGGCTTCCCCTATAAAAAATAAGCGATGAACGCTTATTCTTCGATGAGCTGGATGTCAGCACCCAGCCTTCTTAATTTTTCAATAATATTGGAATAACCGCGTAAAATAAATTCAATATTGGTAATTTCTGTTCGGCCCTGCGCCATCAGACCAGCAATCACCAAGGCTGCACCCGCACGCAAATCCGTTGCTTTCACAGAAGCACCTTGCAGCTGATTTGGTCCTTCATAGACGATTTGATTGCTAGCGGTTGAGATTTTACCAGTCATTTTTGCTAATTCAGCGACATGGTTAACCCGTTTCTCATAGATAGTATCAACAATTTTCCCATGGCCATGAGCTGTCAGCAAGAGCGGAGTGATCGGCTGCTGCAAATCCGTAGCAAAGCCAGGATAAGGCGAAGTTTTGATGTTAATAGCTTTTAAATCCTTCTGCCCTTCTACAAAGATGCTATCCTCTGAAATGGTCATGCGCACACCCATTTCCTCTAGCTTCGCAATGAAACTTTCTAAATGTTCATAAAGAACATTATTGATCTGGACACCTTGTCCAATTGCTGCCGCCAAAGAAATATAGGTCCCAGCTTCAATCCGATCCGGAATCACCTGATGACGCGTTCCATGAAGTCTGTCTACACCTTCAATCGTGATAATATCAGTCCCAGCCCCACGAATATGAGCTCCCATATTGTTAAGCAGCGTAGCTACATCGATGATTTCTGGCTCACGCGCCGCATTTTCAATCACCGTACGCCCCTCAGCCTTGACTGCTGCCAACATCGTATTAATCGTGGCACCGACACTAACGGTATCCATGTAAATACTAGCTCCGGCCAAGCGCTTACCACCCGTTGACAATTTCATGTAATTGCCTTCCATGGTCATGTGAGCACCCATTGCTTCAAAAGCTTTGAGATGGAGATCAATCGGACGAGGACCAAGGTCACAGCCTCCAGGAAGCCCAACTGTCGCTTCTCCAAAACGCCCTAGCAAACTTCCATAGAAATAGTAAGACGCTCGTAGACTATTGATTTTACCAGATGGCATCGGCATATTCTTGATATTTCTAGGATCAACCTCTAGGCAATCTCCAGACCGTTTGATAGTCGCTCCCATGATTTCCATGATTTCGATGAGGCTATCAACATCCGAAATCGCCGGCACACCATCTAAAGTAACAACATTATCAGCTAAAATAATAGCTGGGATAAGGGCCACAACACTATTTTTGGCACCATTAATAGTCACCTCTCCTTTTAAGGGGCGACCACCATTAATTACAATTTTTTTCATGTTTTAAAATTAGCTCTTTCACGATATTACTCTTTATTATATCATAGTTTTATCCATTTTCCTAGACAAAAAAGCCCTCAGTTTAAACCGAGAGCTACTATTTTATTGTAAAGCTGCTTGGAGCGCAGCTACCTTGTCTGTGCGTTCCCAAGGAAGATCGATGTCTGTTCGACCCATATGACCGTAAGCAGCCGTTTGGCGATAGATTGGGCGCTTCAAATCCAACATTTGGATAATACCTGCTGGACGCAAATCAAAGATTTGGCGGACAGCGTTCTGAAGTCTGCTTTCAGAAACCAAGCCAGTTCCAAAAGTATCAATGCGAACTGAAACGGGCTGAGCTACGCCAATAGCATAGGCCAACTGCACTTCTACTTTTTTAGCTAAACCAGCAGCTACGATATTTTTAGCGATATAACGAGCCGCGTAAGAGGCAGAGCGATCGACCTTGGTTGCATCCTTACCAGAGAAGGCGCCACCGCCGTGGCGAGAATAGCCACCATAAGTATCCACAATAATCTTACGCCCTGTCAAGCCAGAGTCCCCTTGTGGGCCACCGATAACAAAGCGACCAGTAGGATTGATAAAGACCTTGGTCTGACCATCCAAGTATTCACTTGGAATCACTTGAGCAATCACCTTTTGGATAACATCCTGATGAATCTGTTCATTGCTGACTTCAGGATCATGCTGAGTAGAAATAACTACCGTATCTACACGAATTGGGCGATCATTTTCATCATATTCGACCGTAACCTGAGACTTGGCATCTGGTCGCAGATAAGACAATTCACCTGATTTGCGCAGTTCTGCCAAACGACGCACCAGTTTATGACTGAGAGAAATAGGCAATGGCATGAGCTCTGGCGTTTCATCCACCGCAAAACCAAACATAAGGCCTTGGTCACCAGCCCCAATCAAATCCAACGGATCTTTTTGAGCATTTCCTCGAACCTCAAATGCTTCATTGACCCCTTGAGCAATATCTGGTGACTGCTCCACCAAAGATGGATGGACACCAACTGTCTCTGCAGAAAAGCCATACTCTGTATTGGTGTAGCCAATCTCTGCGATGGTATCACGAACCACCCGATTGATATCTACATAGGCTGTAGTGGAAATTTCTCCAAAAACATGGACGGAGCCTGTATAAACAGCGGTTTCAACTGCAACATGAGCCTCTGGATCCTGAGCCAAAATAGCATCCAAAATAGCATCGGAAATTTGGTCTGCAATCTTATCGGGATGTCCCTCCGATACAGATTCAGACGTGAAAAGTTTACGTTCTGACATAGAAATGTCCCCCCTTAAAAAAATATTAAACAAGTAAACAAACTCCAAAATAATTTAAAATCATCTCGCCCGCGAGTTACGACGCGAAAGAAATAAAAACGATATTTTTTTATTCCTGTAGCTAGTAAGGCCCATAGGCTGACCGCAATATAGCGGTAACCCTTGAATGACGAGTGACTTTGGAGCCGTCATTGTTTGCGAGTTACAAAGTACTGATAGAAGTTTCCTACCATCTTATCGGGACTATATAACCTCTCCATTATATCATGATTTTTAGAATTATGCTGAATCATTTTCAAAAGAAAAGCTATAGTTCAAAACTATAACTTTATCATTTAGATTTGTTCTACTCAAGTGGATTATTAGTGCTAAATATTTCAAACAAACTATACCAACTCCGTCTGAGCAATAGCCTCTTTCACATCTTCTAGTGGCAAATGCACCAGTTCCACTTCCTTTTCCTTGTAAAGGTACTGAGCATAATCATCTATCCGATATTGGTTGATGTAGACCACGCGCTTGCAGCCAACCTGAAGCAGTTGCTTGGTACAGTTTAAACAAGGAAAATGAGTCACATAAGCCGTAAATCCTTTAGGAACGCCTCTCTCAGCTCCCTGCAAGATAGCATTGACCTCTGCATGCAAGGTTCGCACGCAATGACCATCGATGACCAAACACTCATGATCAATACAGTGCTCTGTTCCTGAAACAGAGCCATTGTAGCCGGTCGATATGACCTTATTATCCTTGACTAAGACCGCACCGACCTTGGCGCGCTTACAGGTCGAACGGTTGGCAATCAAAAGTGCCTGTGCTGCAAAGTATTCATCCCAAGCTAGCCGATTTGACTTCATCATTCAGTCCTCCATCCATTCTCACTATATTATACTAAAACACTTAGCGATTGTCATCCTGAAAAGAAAAAAGTTGAAACAATGTTTCAACTTTTTGTATTCTTATTTAGCAAGTTTAGCCTTAGCGGCATCTGCAAGAGCTGTGAAAGCTGCTGCATCGTTAACAGCCAAGTCAGCAAGCATTTTACGGTTCACTTCGATCTCAGCCAATTTCAAACCATGCATCAATTGTGAGTATGAAAGTCCGTTCAAACGAGCTGCCGCATTGATACGAGTGATCCACAATTTACGGAAGTCACGTTTTTTCTGACGACGGTCACGGTATGCATAGTAGTAAGAGTTCATTACTTGCTCTTTTGCAGTACGGAACAAGATGTGTTTTGCTCCATAGTAACCTTTAGCTAATTTTAAAATACGTTTACGACGTTTGCGTGATACAACGCCACCTTTAACACGTGCCATGTTTTATTTCCTCCAAATATTTCCTAGATAATTGTTACAAAATCTCTTATTTAAGACCTGTAAGCATTGCTTTGATACGTTTGAAATCTCCTGCATGCACCATAGATGCTTTACGAAGATGACGACGTTGTTTTTTAGTTTTTCCGTGGAAACGGTGAGAAGTGTAAGCACGGAAACGCTTCAAGCCACCAGAACCTGTACGTTTGAAACGTTTAGCTGATGCGCGGTGTGTTTTTTGTTTTGGCATGATAAAATCTCCTTTTTCTAACTTTTTGACAGTTTATTTTTTGTCACTAATCGGTGCCATTTGCATGAACATTTGACGTCCATCCATCTTAGGCTTTTGCTCAATGATCGCAACATCTTGAGTTGCTTCAGCAAAGTCTGCCAAGACCTTAGCCCCGATTTCTTTGTGGGTAATCATCCGGCCTTTAAAGCGAATGGATACCTTAACTTTGTTTCCTTTTTCAAGGAACTTGCGTGCGTTACGAAGTTTTGTATCAAAGTCCCCTTTATCAATGGTAGGACTGAGACGTACTTCTTTCACAGTGACAACGCTTTGTTTTTTACGTTGTTCTTTCTGCTTTTTCTGATACTCAAACTTGAACTTACCATAGTCCATAATTTTCGCAACAGGTGGTTTAGCTTGTGGCTGAATCAGGACCAAATCGACATTTGCTTCATCCGCAAGAGATTGGGCTTCGCTAAGCGGTTTAATACCTAATTGTTCGCCGTCAAGACCGATCAACCGAACTTCACGCACACGAATTTCATCATTGATGAATAAGTCTTGTTTTGCTATGGTTTTCACCTCTTTTTTTATTTTTCGAGAAAAACAAGTGCGGACCTGCTAACGCAAACCCGCACTACATGATAGTATTTCATCACTGAAACTGAATCCTGTAGAGCCAGACAACGTTAGTCGCAAGGCGAGAAGTTCTCACTTCTGCTTTTCTCAACTCCACTATCATACCAAGTTTCTTTTTATTTGTCAATAATTTTTTTCGCTTTTTCTTCAATAAATTTGACAACTTCAGCAATTCCAATGCCTGTCGTATCAAAATGAATGGAGTCAGCCGCTGGTTTCAAAGGTGATACTTCACGATGACTATCCTTGTAGTCCCGCTCCGCTATTTCTTTTTTTAGAGTTTCCAAATCAGCCGGAATCCCTTTTTCAAGATTTTCTTTGTAGCGGCGTTCTGCTCTTTCCTCAACTGAAGCAACTAGAAAAATCTTCAATTCTGCATCTGGCAAGACGACCGTTCCAATATCACGGCCATCCATGACGATACCGCCCTGTGCAGCAATCAGCTGCTGCAAGTGAACCAATTTTTCACGCACTTCCGGGATAGCTGCTACCCACGACACATTATTGGTTACGTCATTTTCTCGAATCGGATGAGTAACATCGACATCTCCTACAAACACTAGCTGCTCACCATTCTCCGAACGACCAAAACTAATCGAATAAGTCTCGAGCAAAGCTACGATCTCATCTGCATCATTTTCAGTCAAATGATTTTGTAAAGCTAGGTAAGTGGCTGCGCGGTACATGGCACCCGTATCCAAATAGGTATAATTAAAATCTTTGGCAATAATCTTTGCAACAGTGGATTTTCCACTTGACGCAGGTCCATCAATCGCAATCTGAATCTGTTTCATAACCCGCTCCTACTGAATCTTAACAATGTCACCTGGGTTGGCATACCAAGAACCAGTAGACATGTGCGACGGATTTAATTGCTCCAATTTTGCAATAGAGATACCTGCACGCGCTGCAATCGCAGCTTCTCCTTCACCAGGCTGAACAGTCAAGGTACCTTCTGAAGACTGAGTTGGCTTTTCTTCTGATTCACTTGGTTGCTCTGATGGAGCTGGTTGTTCCGCACTGCTACTTGAAGATGCAGCTGCATTAGAAGTACCATAAAATCCATCCATAACGGTCTTTTTATTACTTCCGCCAGTAGATAGGTAGGCGAAAAAGAGTGCCATAGCAATGACCATCACTAAAAAAATAGCTGCTAATATGGTCAGCCAGCGATCAACTTTACTCGCCTGACTTTTCTTTCTGCGATTCAATTTCTCTGCTCCATTATCATATACATCTGCTTCCCATGGTTCTTTTTCCATGACTTCCTCCTTGAGTTTTTCTAAAAATCTTATTACAATATGAGTATGAAAGTTACACTCATTCCCGAACGTTGCATTGCATGCGGACTCTGCCAGACCTACTCAGATCTCTTTGATTATCACGATAATGGCATTGTCAAATTTTATCAAGACGACCACCTCTTAGAAAAAGAGGTTGCTAGTCAGCCTGAAATCCTCGAAGCTATTAAAAACTGTCCAACCCGAGCCCTACTAAAAGATTAATGTTTCTTGGCTTGGTCACCATAGTAGACTTCAAAATAATCTAGAAGAGTTAGATTGTCTACTAATTCCACTTCGCCTTTAAAATGCTCATTTAAAGCTAGAGCATTGACAAAATATTTTTTTGGCCACTTCCGCATACAGAAGGTCCTGCTACGACTCTTCCCTGTAAAATGAAGGGTGATAGACGTCTTTGTTACCTCTAGCTTCTCAATCGTTGAAATATCAATCTTGATTGGCGTGAAAGGATTTGCCGTAATAATGCGCAAAATGCCGTCATCATAAATCGTGAAATATCTATGCACACCGATAGCCAGTAAGACCATGAATAAAAAGAATGAAAAGAGGACAAGAGTCGGAACACTGGAGCTTTCGTACATCAAGGCCAGTCCTATAAAAATCGGAATGACTGACAAAGACCAATAAATCACTAACACCGACATTTCTGGTTGCCAATGATAGCGTACTTTCCCAAAAATCTTTATCATATCTTCACCCCCTTACTACTAGTTTAGCATAAAATAATAAAAAATAGAATTGGTAAACCTATTCTATTTTTTATTTTGCTGGTACAGCAAAGAAATCCTTCGAAAGATATCCTTTTCCACCAACCATATCATACTCGATCAATTTCAAATCATCTGCAATTTCCTGAGCTGATGAATCCAGCGCCTTCTTGTCTACACTAGCTTTATGAAGAACCTCCGTCAATAAAGCGTAGTAAGGAGATACTTTCGAATTGGTCTGCTCAAGTAGCAAGGCTGAAAAATCACTAGAATTGACCAAAGGATAGTTCAACTTAGGTGTCTCATAATTACTCCAGATAAAGTAATCTGTCAAATATTGATTTTCAGGATGATCCTTAAAAGCTGACTGAGGGTACAGACCTGGCAAGTGATCACCGTAAAAGACTACTGTTATCTTTTTATCAATTTTAGAAAGCTTATCTAGAAACTCCTTGGTCGCATTGTCTGTGTGGTAGAGCATCCTTACATAGCTGGATAAGGATTTATTTCCTGCCTCCGTGAAACCTGAGTAACTAGCAGACATGTAAATCGGATTAACTTCCGTCCAAGGCATGTGATTTTGCATCGTCATAACTGAGAAAAATTGACTTTGGTCTGTTTTTAGACGGTCTAGAACTTGATTATAGGTCGTTTTATCACTATAGTTTCCACCAATATGATCTCCCTGTAATCCTTGAGTTCCATAATGAATAAAGGTATCGTATCCCAGATCTTTGTAAATGATATTTCTGGAATAATTACTTGGTGAAGCTAAATGAATCACTGTACGATTTTGAGAAGAATAGGAATCACTGATTGCCGGAAACTTGTTCATCTTTGGTACAACTTCTGTATAAATGACAGAGACAGAGGGTGATAGGTTATAAAACGGTAAACCGGTCAGCGTTTGGAATTCCATATTCGCAGTTCCACCACCATAGCCATCTGATTGCATCAACCCACTGGTAGTCTTAGACATGATTTCCTGAATATTTGGAATCGGATTCTGTGACATAGATACACCAGAAATCCGTGCTGGATCAGAAAAGCTCTCACTAAGAACATAAATGACTGTCTGTTCTTCTATTTTCTGCTTACGTTCCTGATTGATAGAATCAGCTAGTGCCCCATATTTCTTTTCTAATTCTTGAATTTTTTCTTTAGAATATCCCGCCGGCTGAATCATAGGCTTATCAGATAATTGAGTAAACCAAACAAAAGAAACCGACCGCATTTGCGAATTAACTGTATTACCAAACCAAGTCAAATCATGGTAATTATTCAAAATGGACACAACTGGAATATTATCGGCAACTTTGCCATTCTCTTTCGAAGAGAATATCTGTAAAACACCTAAGAAAAAAACAATAGGAATAACCAGTGAAATAAGTTGAATTTTTACCATGGCGATTATTTTTCCAGGTAAAATTTTCCTACGGAAAAACCAATAGAAAAGACCAATAGCTACCACACTAGCAATCGCATAGATTCCATAATTACCGCCTAGAAAATCAAATAAGAGCTTAGGATCTTTTAACCAACTGATATCACTTGGCAAAATTGGTTCTTGTCGATATTGAAATTTCAAGCTACTGGCAATGGTGGAACTAACACCTATCGCCAATATGATAATTGTGGGTAGAAAAATTTGATTAAAAGCAAGATAGATAAAAATAAATAGTGCAAAAAATACTGCTATCTGAAAGAGACTTGCCCCAGTAAATAAATGAAGTTCTAAAACAGAGACATCAGCTCGGATACTATTTTGGATAGTGTAGTTAAAGATAACAGAAAAAGCTGCGCTACTTAAGACTGCAACTGAAAGGCTTCCTTTATTTCTCGAAATATCTATCAAACCCTTTACCGCTAAAAAGCTAGGAATCGAAAATAAGAAAAAGAGTAAAATAATAAAACCAATTAACTTAAAAATCGAATCCTGGGAAATTTCAAAGCCGCTATCTGAAAGATAATCCATCAACAAACTCTGTTGCTGAAAAATAGCGGTCATCTTACTATCTGTTAGCGATAAGAGAAGAAAAGATTGGGACAAGAAAAGTATCTCTAGAAAACTAATATTAAATTCATCAACAGTTAGAAAGCTTCGGGAATGATATTTTTGTAGGGAAGAAAAGCGGTTAATGAGATAAGCAAATAAAAATATTAGCAGCAAGTAAAGTAAACCGTTAACTTCTACAAAGTGATTACTGAAAATATTCTCTGCTTTAAAATCAAAATCATTCACATGCTGCGTCACCGTCAGCAAATAAGAAAACAGGGTGTAGATTCCATAAACGAGAAAAGACCAGACTAATAATTTTCGATTTAGCAGTTGGGCAACAATCTGACCTACACCAAATAAAACCGCTATTAAAACGAGAAAAACCAAACCGAGGCTGGCATAATTATCTAAACCCTTATTTACTTGAAATAAGAATAAAGTCGCAACAGCTATAGTATCCAAAACTAAAAAACTGATAAGCAAATAGGAAATCTGCTTATAATAATTGACTAAAAATTTCATTATTCTTTCTACAGAAACTATTATCTAACTTTTAAAAAGATTCGATAAATACCTTCTAACTTTATTTGCTAGGCTCTTATGAGCCAGTTTTCCTTTCTGCTGGTTTAATCGCTCTGTTTCTCTTTGTAAATCTAGTACAGAAGGCAATGGGGTTCCAGACATGATTTTAAAATCATAGTCCTGTTCCCAAGCCAAATAAACTAACAAACTTTCTAAAACTTGAGGTTCAGTTTGAGCTGATAACTGGTAGTCGTTTTGAAAAAGTCTAATCAGAGCAGAAGGCTTAAACCAAAGAAAGCCACCATATACCCTAGTAAAAACAGGATATTGTTCAAAATCAAAAGTTTTCTGGCAATGGAGCTCTTGCCAAATTGTAGCCATTTCTTTCCGATATGTTTTATGCTCAAACAAGCCATATCTGACTAAACTTGGAAGATCTGGGATAACGAGACCAAGCTTACCATCTCGTTCCAATGCTTTAATACTAGCATTGGCACTTTCAAACATCATCTCCATCAGTTCTCTACGCATCGCATTATCAAGCTGAGGTATTCTATCTACTAAATTTATAGTAGAAATATGCCCAACGAAAGCAAATTTCTGTAATAAGTCGCTCTGTTCAAGCATCGCCTGCATAGAATTTTCTTCTTTTCCTAGAAGAACCTGATAGCGGTTTGATATGATTCCCAAAAGCTGAGCAAAGATTTCTTCGTCAGCTGTCGTCACCACAAATTGGTATTGTAGAGGAAGGACTTCCCATTTTTCTTTAAATTGGTCAAAGATTTGAAAGTCTGTCACATGAATATGAAGCGCCACTGGCTTTTCTGGCAAATCATTCTTATCGTCTTTCGAAAGCTGCTTATCCTGCAAAAGGCAGGGTGCATCTGGACCGATATATTCAAATATATGCTCAGAAATTAAAGAAACAGGATAAGAAGTTCTCTCTTTAATTTCTTCCAGCAGATACCTCGCAGAAAAAGGATTGCCAGTGATAGCTTTTACTTTCAAAAAGGGAACCTTTTTCTCAAGAATCGTAAAAGGCTTATAATAAGTAAAGTCTGGATGAATTAAATCCGCTACTTCTTCTAGACGAGTATCAAATAAAGCTTGATAGGTAAAGCCTGTCCCTGTAAAATATTGGGTAAATTTCGTCTCGTAGTGGTCAATCACATCTTGAACATCAGTAAAATCTTTTACTTTTGTCCAAAATTCTTGAAAAGAAATTGCCCTCAATATCTGCTGCTTAAAGGTAACAAAATAGCTCTGCAAATGTTCTTCAAAATACTTTGTTTTTCGAAAGTTGGTCATACCCCAAAAATCAACCTGAGTATCCGCCTCAAAACGCTTATAAATAGGCTCCAAATCCCAGAGTGGACCAAAACAAGTATCATTCATCAGAGTCAGAGAGTCGTAGTTTTTGAGCTCTTCAAAACCTACGGAGCTCATTCCATCCCGCCAAGCCGCGAAATCATAGCCTTGATTGTCCCGCTCCAGCAAATTGCTTATCCCAAATTCGTCGTGCAACTTTTTCTTAGTTGCTTCTTCGATATGACTATTTGAAATAAAAAGGATTTTGGAAAACAGGGGCTTGAGCTGTTCTAATTGGTAGAAGACATGATTACTCACGCGCTTATATTTATTAAAATGAACATAGAGTAATATTCGTTCCATGAAAACACCTTATCATTTTATTGAGAGATTTCCCAGACCCCATTACGCTGAATCAATCCCGTTGCTGAGTCTTTTGCAGAGGTATCGTCATCTTCAATATCCCGTCGGCTGATGATAAGGACTGGAGTATTCTTAGAATCTGCAAAGGCTAAAATCTGATTCTCTTCATCACGTACAGAAACCTGCAATTTCAATTTTGCATGATTGATTTGGGAAAGATGGCATTTGTACTTAAATGTCTTCTTGCCTGTTCCTTCTGTCAAATTATCCATTGAATTATCATTATACAACCAAATTGTGCGGTCAATATCAGTCAGTGAAAAGGCTATGTAGGTCGGCATATCTTGATTGACTTGATAGCTAATCTCAAATTCAATTTCTTCAGTTGGCGCTGTCTGAGGAGAGCTCAATAGACGAACCTCTAAATCGGAAACTGCAACAGATTCCGTTTCAGCGACAAAATCTTCGTTCATGGCTTTGGTGTCACTTGCATTGTCTAAACTGTATTGGTTAGCTACATCATCTGGATTTCCGACAACTTTGACTAAACCATTTTCAATCAAAACAGCTTTATTACAATACTTTTTGACGGCATTCATATCGTGAGTTACTAAAATAGTTGTCTTTCCCGAATGCTTCCGTTCCATAAAATAATCATTACACTTGCGCTGAAAGGCTTCATCTCCCACAGCCAGAACCTCATCCAAAATTAGAATGTCTCCCTGTGCCTTGATCGCAACTGAAAAGGCCAAGCGAACCTGCATCCCACTAGAATAATTTTTGAGTTTTTGATTCATAAACTCGCCCAGCTCAGCAAACTCCACGATATCATCGTACATGGCATCTACTTCTTCAGTTGAGAAGCCTAGCATGGCACCATTCATATAGACATTTTCCCGTCCAGTCAGTTCTGGATTGAAGCCGACACCCAGCTCGATAAAGGAAACTAACTTGCCATCAATGGTCACTGTTCCCTTTTCGGGAATATAAATCTCTGAAATGATTTTCAGAAGAGTTGATTTGCCAGAACCATTACGGCCAACAATTCCATAAAAATCTCCCTTTTCCACTTCAAAGGAAATATCCTTAAGAACGTTCTGCTCTTTGTAACCCTTGATACCTCGAAAGCGGTTAACCAGGCTCGTTCTTAAACTTTGTGTTGACTCTGTTGGCAGTTTAAAAAACTTACTGACATGGTCAACTTTTACTGCAATATTATTTGACATTATAGAATCTCCGCAAATCTCTTAGCATTTTTATTAAAGATATAATATCCAAGCCCAAATATCACTACTGGCAATAAATAAGGAATCAGAGCAATCCAGTAATGATCCATCAAATCCCAGCCCCGAGTACTGCCTGAGAAAACGATAAAATGACGAAGATCTTGAATAATCTGAGCCATTGGATTAAGCATCATCAGCTTAGCAACCAAAACATGCCCACCCTTCAGAATAAAAGTCAGTGAATAAATAATCGGTGTCGCATACAAGCCTGCCTGCAGCACTACTTCCCAAATGGGCCCAATATCACGATATTTGACAAAAAGGGTTGCCAACATAAAGGCAAAGCCAGCCGAAATCAAAACTAATTCTAGAAAAAGCGGGATAATGACAATCCATCCTAGCGTGATTGACACGCCATTAATCAGTGCAAAAGCAAAAACAACCATCAAATTGATCGCATAGTTGATCGCTGCGCCAGTAATAGCTGAAAAAACGATAATTGATTTAGAAAAATTCAGTTTTCGTAGTAAGTCCCCTCGCGCAACAATGGACATCATGCCCATATTAGTCGCTTCTGAGAAAAAGTTCCACGTCACCATCCCCAAGAGAAGCGATACTGCATAATGAGGCGTTCCATCATCAAAACGCAGGAAGCGAACGAAGACAAGATACATAATGGTGAACAGCATCAGGGGTTTTAAAATCGACCACAAATGCCCAATTAAACTGCCTTGATAACGCAATTTAAAATCTGTTTTAACCAGTTCCCTCAAGAGAATCCAGTTTTTTTGGCTAAAATAATCTAGCATGCATATTACTCCTTATAAGCAAATTTTGTGAGAATGAGCGTCGTGAAAATCAAAGTATGAAAGGCACGATTTTTTCTGTAGCCATACTTTCGAATCCGTCGCAGTCGCTCTGCAAAAGGGGCTTCCATGATTGTCACAAAATGTTCAATAATTTCTCTATTTTCAGTTGTCAGAGGCTGGCTGAGAAGGTTGCGAGCTTGAGTCTGACTAGCTTTGATTAATGCCCAATATTTAGCAAATAAACGGCTAGGATGAAGCCAGTTCTTCATTCGCTTGCGTAAGGTTCGGGCTCCTAACACATTATTGGAATGTTGGCGATAGAGTTCGCCTGGCTGATCTAGATAAACGAGTTCCCCAAAGGCCGAAGCCAACAAGCCCAGATACCAATCGTGCATAAGCAGTTCATGCTCCTCCTGCCCTGTCCACAAATCAGCCAGAGCGCGGTTGATCATCGAAACGCCACCTGTCACCGTATTTTCTGTCAATTCTTGAATCAATTCTGTATTGGCATGGTCAGACTGCGTCCGAATCATACTTTCGTGAACAACATTTAAATCCTGATCCACTACTTTTAAATCCGTATAAACCAGCAAAGGCACGGAAGCATCATATTTTTCTGCCACCGCCAACTGAATCGCCAACTTATCCGGCAACCAGACATCATCCTGATCGCTAAAAAAGTAAACATCCGAATCCTGATATTTAAGCAGGCTATAAAAACTCTTAATGACACCCAAATTTTGAGTTTCTTCTGGGTTGATAAAGAAGATCCGGTCGTCCTGTTGGCAAAAATCCTCAATAATCGCTCGCGTCCCATCACTAGAGCCATCATCTCGAATCAAGAGCTGCCAATCCCTATAAGTTTGGGCTTGAATACTTTCAATCTGCTCTGCCAAAAACTGCTCACCATTATAGGTAGACAGAAGAATAGTCACTTTCATGATAAAAATAGCTCCTCGTATTCACCTACAATTTTTTCCCAGGTGTAGTTTTCTTTCATATTTTCTTTGGCCGCCTGACCTAGCTCAGAAAAGGCTGTTTGAGCATCTACTCGGTCAATCAGCTGGGCCAACTGCCCCTCTTCTTTTTGCCAATACAAAGCTGTTTCTTGGGCTACTTGATGGTTGAAGTCCACGTCCAAAACCAAATTGGCATCAGTCTGAGCCAGAGCTTCCAGAAGCCCGGGATTAGTTCCACCGACTTCGTGTCCATGCAAGTAGGCAAAGGCTTGATTGCGGATATATTTGAGTAGTTCCTGATCATAGACTGTCCCGACAAACTTAATCCGAGAATCCTTATCAAAACCCGTTTTTTGCTTAAGCTCTTCATAATAAGGATTTCCCTCATGATTGCAGATAATCAGCAAGTCACGTTGGGTTTTGGATTTCATAAATTCTCGAATGATAGTTTCGTAATTGTTTTCTGGCACAAAACGTCCAACAATCAAATAATATTCCTTTTCTCTGCTCTGCCATTTCTCAAAAAAATCACGCACGCAAGCATCCTGAGAGTCAAGAGAAGATAGCTGGAGATCTGTCCCATAAGCAATGAAAGCCGTCTTGGACCAAGGATAGAATTCTTTTATATAACTTTCAATGCCTTGGTTGTCCGCAATGACCAGATCAGCATGCTTGGTCATAAGCTTCTCAGAATATTTAAGATAGGCTTGAACCGGCTTAGGCCACTTAGCTCTCTTCCATTCCAGACCATCTGGATTAATAAAGAAAGTCCCGCCTGCTTTATGAATTTTATGTGCAAAAGGTGCCACAAAGGCTCCGATTGTATTACCCAAAATATAAAAAATTGGACGCTTAATCTGCTGCTCTTGCACTAGCTTTAAGGAATAATTGATGGCCATCATATCATAGGCAATCACCCGAGCTGGCCCCAACTTAGGAGCCTTAATGGTGAAGCAATCCACTCCCTTATAATCAAAATGATGAAAAGCTTCATCATCCGACAAACAAGCTACATGATACTGGATTTGGGAAGAAACCTTATTTTCTACTAATTTTTCAACAAAGGTTTCAAATCCGCCATATTTAGCAGGAAGTCCGCGACTCCCGATGATGAAGACATGTCTCATGCTTTTCCTCTATTCAAAGATTTACAATCTAGTCTATTATATCATTTTCTTGGTGATTTGTGTTGCAAAGCAAGAGACAGTAAATGCTATTTCTTTTTACCATTTACTGTCTCTTAATAATATTCACTATTTTATAATTCTTCTTATAATTTTTTTAAATAGATGGGTAATTTTTCTTTCAGATACTTTTTTGAATTCAAATAGACTATTAAAATAATACAATATTTTCTTATTTCTCACATTATCCTCTGTTATTGCACTTAGCAACTCAGCATAGTTGTTTTCTATTCGATAAACATTTTGAATCCTCTCTCTTTGTTTTACAACAAAGTCTTTTTGCTGTGAGAAGTTTTTTATAGAATCTTGCAAAATACCCGTCAACTGTTCAATATTTCCTAATTGGTAAATAGTACCGACTTCAAATAAATTGTAGGCTGTCATATATCCTTGATTATCTGATATAATTGTTGGAATCCCATTTAAAATAGCCTCTATGTATACTAAACCAAAAGTTTCAATTTTGGAAGTAAAAACACAGATATCTTCTGATGTTAACTCTTCCCAAGGATTATCTTTGTGCCCCAAAAAGAAAATATTTGTTAATCGGTTCTTTTGGATATAATCATCACATTTCTTTTTATAAGTTTCATCCCAACCACCAATAAATACAAGCTCATAATCCGAAGCATTTTCTAAATTTTGATAAGCTTGAATCAGTTCAATCTGATTTTTATTGTCATTTACTCGACCAACAGAAACAAACCTTTTCTTACTTCCTTGTTTTAGTTTTATTGATACGACTTCATTATGTGAAATAAACGATTTAATTTCACGCTGAGGCAAGATAAAAGATAGCGATTTTTGAAGGTTTCCTGTAACAGTGAAAATCTCATCTGCTAAAGAGTCTATAACGCCAATTTTCTCTCTATAATAACCAAATTCTCCCTCGGGAAATTCATGAATCAGCCAAAAGTGCGGAATATTTTCACAAGCTGCTGCTACCGCTCCTTGAAACATATTAACTGTATTTGTAATGACCAAGTCAATATGGCTATCTACCATTAACTTTCTCAGCGCAGCAATATTTTCTTGGTAAGAATTCACCCTCTCTTCATGAGTTCCAGGAAGACCACCTGGTGCATCCTCCCACCACCATTTAACCGATGGCAAAGCAATGGTTCTAATTCCTTCTTTTGCAAGAGTAGAAATATAGTCTTGCTGGACTTGGACATGATAATCTGGTATCGCATTGATAACGTGATAGCCATCTTGAACCAAATACTTCATCAGATGGAAAATAGAAATCTCTGCCCCATTATCCAAGGTTCCAGTCGGCGAAATGAATAAAATATTTTTCTTCATAGCTTATCCTTACCAATTCCAATAGAATGGAATCATTAAATAGATTGAAATTAAAAAGTTAGCTGACAAAGTGCCTATAAGCAAGTTTTTAACTGTCCTCTCCTGAATCTCCAGCTTGCCCATATTTGCAAGAAGGGGTAAGAAGAGAATTAGGAAAGGCGTGAAATAGCGGCCCTGAGTTCCAACGGATATCTGAGCACCTTTTCCTAAAACAATTGGAGTCCACTCTAGGTACATGATAGTGACAACAGCAATGACCTGCAAAAGGAAAAGATACGCAGAGACAGTTGCATAGGACTTTGTCATGAAATCCTTCTTAGACTGCAAGAAAATGATAGTCAGTACCGCTACATCAAGAAAGATTAGCCACAGGGGCAACTGAATGGTGAAATTACCCAAAAATCCAAAGAGACCAATAGTCAATATGGTATTGAGGTCACCGTTCATGCGCTGTTTAAACAAAGTGTTGAGCAGAACCCTACTGTAGTGGAAAATCCCTCCTTGATGGCGGACAACCAGATGCAAGGCTAATAAAACTGCGACAAGAGCCAAACTGTAAAAAACATAACGATGACGACCGATAAATGCCTTGGTCGCAAGAAAAGGCTTGTTCAAAACAGCTAAGAATCCTTCCATTTCAAAATCAATGAATGGAAGTAAGCCTAGCAATAAGACATTGTTCAGTTTGGTTGCAAAGAGTCCGACGGATATGACAAAAAGCTGGATAAAATTCTTATTGGTAAATTTCTTGCTGGAAGCAATATTAGTGAAAAAACCAATGACTAGCATCAGCTCCAAGTAGTTCATTACATCGTAGGAGAGAGAAGCTGCCTGCTGAACCATAATTGGCAGAAGTGAAATGAAAAAGAGAGCTTTCTTGCCGTACTTAAAATACTTAATCAGGAAATAAACGCCCAAAATATAGACTATGGCGTTAAAAAATCGCCCCATCATGATAATAACTCCCACTGATGGATAGATAAACGATCCCAAGGTCATGCCAATGAGCTGCGGTAAAAAGGAAAGAGTTTTGAGATTAATCCCCAAAGTAGACTCTTCCTGAGATAAATCCAATTTTTCCGTAAAAAGCTTCTTGTACTCTGTTGGAGAAACATGTGGTTCTGCAGAAATATTTTCCATCCACTTGTAGGTTTTCTCTGTCGGTTTATGGAAAATCTCCCAAGTCATGCGGGCGTGATTCATTTCATCTGGAACACGATTGATCGGTTGAACCACCATAAATGTCAAGACAAAGACCGTCGCCAAGACCAAAAAGATATCTTCTATTTTTATCGTCTTACTTCTTTTCAAAATCATTCACCATTTCATCTTTACTATCTAAACTGCAGTTTTCAAGAACAAAATCATAGGCATTTTCTGCTAATTCCTGACGTAGGTCAGACGAAAGAATCAAACTCTCTAACTTTTCTTTCCACTCCCCGTCTTTAGCCAAAAGTCCAGTCTCCCCATCTTTTACCATATCAGAGAAGGCTCCAATGTGACTAGCAACTGTAGGAACTTTTACTAAGGCAGCCTCCATCCATTTGATTTCAGACTTAGCTCGGTTAAAGACCGAATCAACCAGTGGAGCTAGATTGATATCCACCTGACTGATCAGCTGAGGTAAATCCTTCCAGTCAACATAGTCATGGACAACAATCTGCTTTTGGTAAGACTTCATATCCTCTGGAATATCTAAATGGCCGACGATATGGAGTTCCACATTCTTGTAAGTTTCAAGCAAGGATTGGATGGCTGGCTTTATCAATTCAAAATTTTCATTGTGGCTGATTGAACCTGAAAAATAGCCAATCTTGACTTTTGAATCCTGCTGACTATAATCTTTGATAAAGTGAGAACTGATTTCAATCAAGTCACTGGAAGCTCGATTTCTGTTTAGCAACACCTTATCTTTATATTTGAGCAGCTCTTCCTTTAGTTGGAAAGTCGAAGTAATCGCTCCATCACAGGCAGCTAACATCTTGCCATAATTTTTGACACCCGCATCATAGTTGCCTTTGTCCTTTTCTGACAAGCCTTGAGTATAGCTTAGCTGATCGGTATAAACTGTATCAAAAACCAAATCATCAATGTCAAAATAAACTGGTTTTTTATCTCTTTTAGCTGTATCGCACAAGAATTGAAGTTGATAAGACCATGGAGCCCGATAGATGATAATATGACTTGCATTTCGAGCCTGAGAAATCTCAAATTCTGATACATTTACTACTTTGACCATGAAGCCGTTTTTTCGCAACTGTTCTGCTTTGTTCAGCACTCGGTAACGTGTACATTGAGGAATGATGTTTTCAACCCCATCTATAATCAAGATATACTGTTCTCTGGAGATTGATTTGAATTTTTGTACAATATTTTCTAATATTTCAACTGGATAATCTGTTTCCATTTGTACATAATTGAGCAAATCAGGTATTTCTGTTCGTCTTTCCAGTCCCTGCCAACGGAATTGTTGCGCATTATAATTTTGTAATGACGTGTATTTAACCAAAGGACTACCAGCCCTGAGCATTCTCAAAGGATGAATATACATAGCACTGTCTTTGTTTTCAGACACCAAAGCATCATATCGATAACCCAAATCCGCAAAATACTTAGTAAAAGTTGTTTCGTGTTTCCCAATAGCCTTATCACGCGAATCCGTATCGGTTAGGTTATTCCAATAGTCGAAAAACTCCTCTGATCGAAGCAATAAAGGCTCAATGACAAGAAAATAGGATTGCAGATGTTCTGGAATATAGCCATATTGATTGAAATTCGTGGCATCTTCTTGTACTTCACCAAAGGAAATTCCCCAGAAATCAAGGTTTCTCTCCGCCATTGTTTGGAAGACCTCATTCAAATCTCGCATTGGACCAATATTTGTATCATTGACTAGCAAGAGTTGAGAAGAAGTTTGCAGCTTTTCCTTACCAATGGTTAAAATACCTTCCCTAAATGCTGCAGCATCGTAACCTGTATTATCCCTTACCAGAACTTGGCCATACTGTTCCAAAGTAGATAAATCCTCTGATTTCAATCCTCCATTTACTACAATCAATGTTTCATCTACTAAAGCTGCTAATTTCTCTAAAAATAGAACCTTGTAGCGCTGAAGATTTTCTTCTGCCTCAAAAATGACATAGATTAGGCACTTTTTGCCAGTCACATGTTGAAGCTGCTTTCGCTGAAAATTCCGTAAAACTCGATAATAATAGGTTTTTGGCGATTTGATGTTTCTTTTTATGGCAATGCACTGACGCTTCATTTGAGATAGGACAGTTCGGATATTCCGCGGATTTTTGACAATCTGCCCTACCTGCTTAATTGGAGTGACGATAGCATTCCCAACGCGGTAGGAGAGTGAGTTACGTAATTCATCAATGTCATCCTGATATTGATAAATTAATTCACTATCACGTTCCCAGCTTTTCTTTAGCTCATGGATATAATCGGATACCTGATTCATATGCTGAATCAAATCATCAAGTCTGCCATCTAAAGTATAAATATTTGCAGACAAAGCTTGATAAATCTCATCAGGCAACTGTTTTACATACTTATGCAGGATTTTCAGATAGATTTCGTAATGGTAACGAGTAGAATCTCGTTTAGAGATTGACTCTTTGTCAAAGACCCGATAATTCAGCTTTGTATTTGCATCATAAACAGGTTTCGCACCTTGATTTATAATTAAGTTTAAAAGAAAATCATAGTCTTCCAATTTTTCACGATTCAGCGCTTCATCATAATAAATACCATCAGCAATTGAGCGACGAATGAGGGAACAGTTGGAAATAAAATTTTCTGTTAAGAAAGCCACCTTGTCATAGGAACGTGATTTAAGGTAAACTTCTTTTTTATCAGGGTCATACAAATCCCCATAGACAATATCTGCTTCCTCTTGCAGCATGGTTGTATAGAAGCTCTCAACGTAGTCAACATCTAGGAAATCATCACTATCCACAAAAATAAAATAAGTTCCTTGAATTTGCTGCAAAGCCTTATTTCTTGTCTTGACGACCCCCATATTTTCATGGCTTTCAAACCGCGTCGGAAAAGGGGAATCTACCAAAGTTTCTTGGATAATCTGGGCGGACTTATCAGTGGACCCATCATCCAATACCAGTAACTCAATATTTCGATAGGTCTGAGCAAAAATACTGCGCAAACACTGTTCAATGTAGTCTTGATGGTTGTAACATGTTACAACAACAGATATTAAATCTTTCATATACTTTCCTTGTAAATAACTCTATTAGTTTGAGTTAGCATCTTGACTTTTCATGTATGCTTTATTTATCAGATTAGCCACCCACTTTGGCCAGAAAAGCTGATACATGAACAAATCTTCTTTAGTCCGAGTATTATCTGAAATGGTCTTGGTTGTTTCAGATTCTCCATGAATCCGGTGGCACATAAGCTTCTCAGAAATATAAGCAAAGCGACCCTTATAGGCGCTAATCTTGTACCAAGCGTACCAATCCAGACTCACGCGCATTTCCTCATCAAATCGAAAATCCCTTAATGCCTCTAAATTGTAAGTCACAGCCGGACAGGAAATGGGATTGCCAAAGGCCAGGATCCGATTTCTCCAAAAACGGTTGGTCGGCATCAGATTCAAGGTTTTAAGCATGAGAGTCTTGATTTTCAGATTAGTATTAGCCGGAATTTTGACTCCATTTTTCTCTTCAAAATAGTCTGTATAGGCAATGAGAATATCCTTAGACTGCTCTATCTTCTGCATCACTGCTTCTAAATAAGTTGGCTCATAGTAGTCATCTTGATGGGCAATGGTAGCATAAGAAGTCTCAACAAAGGAAAGAGCATTATTCCAGTCCTTACCGATACCTCCGCCTTCTTTCGTGTAAAAAGGAACACCGTACTTCTGGCACAATTGCTTGATTGAATCCAACGGTGTCGAGCTATAGCAGATAATATTTGATGACAAGGTTTGAGCTTGCAGAGACAGGATACAAGCTTCTAAAAATTCACTTTCGCCATAGGCGCAAATCACCCAGGTATGGTTATTCTTCATCTTTTTTACTCTCTAACTTGGACATTCTTTGCTTCATGATGGACAGTTCTTGCACCAACTGCTTGATTTGCTCCTTTTGCTTTGAAATGGAAATAGTATGTAAAAAAACAATAACCAGCAGGAAAAAGATGGCCAAGGACATGACAAAGTTTGAGGTCAGTTCAAAGCCTAACAATTTGGCAATCGAAACTGGAATCCAATCAAAAATAGAGATGACAATCAGTACAAAGCCAATAATAATCCACATAAAGGCTTGCTCAAACAAAATATTGTTTTGATTGATATTCCGAAAGACAAAATACAGGAATAGGACTGAAGCCACTAGCATAACAATAGACAAAATGGACATTATTCACTCTCTTTCATAAAAGCAGCAATCAAGATCGAAGAGCAAACTTCAATCATATAGCGAATGGACTTAATCGGAGTAATCGAAGAGACTCCTCCTGCACGTTCAAACATATTGGCTGGTACTTCCACCACTTTATATTTCCGCTTCAAGATATGGACGATTGATTCTGGTTCAGGGTACTTGATAGGATAGCGCGCAGCGAATTGTCGAATAATGTCTCGATTGGCCAAACGATAGCCTGATGTGGTATCCAAAATCCTTTTACCTGTTGTTAATTTAATAAAAGCTGAAATAATGGTAATGCCAAATCGCCGCATAAAAGTCGTCTGAAATTCCGAAGACTTGTCACCGATAAAACGAGAACCAACAACCAAATCAGCCTGCTGACGACGAATAGGCTCCAGCAAAGCATCCAGCGACTCGATATCATGCTGGCCGTCTCCATCAAACTGTACGGCCACATCATAATTCTTCTCAAGAGCATACTTATAGCCCGTCTGAACAGCTCCACCAATCCCTAAATTCATAACCAAATGAATAGCATTCAGATGATGGCTGTCCAAAATCTCCCTAGTTCTGTCAACTGACCCATCATTGATAACTACGTAGTCTAAGTCAAAATCAACTTTCTTCCGATATTCTACAATGCTCATAACCGTATTTAAAATACTTTCTTCCTCATTATAAGCAGGAATTATCATTAAAACTTTCATTAATTTAATCTATTCTTTCTATAACATGTCGTCGCATTATTTTTTGTTTTTCTGCAACTGTTTTTTTCTATATTTCATAAAGCTCGGAATTAGGGAATTGATAATCTTATATCTTAGCATTGGAAAAGGCTTCATAACAATATTAAAGATTCTAAAACAAACAAAATACAGCTGCCAACCTTCTTCCATTGGTGTATCCTTCCATGGAGTTTTGTGTAGATAATAGAGGTACTCCTTTTTAAACCTATGTGTATTCCCCTTCCGCCAAGGTCTCTCTTCACCAAGATAGTGAATAATTGTAGGTGCTTTCCGAAAATGATTAAAATCTTCCTGTGACATAAACTTAGTTGGCTTACTTAATTCACTCAACGTTTTATAAGGATAGACATCATAAATATTAAAATAATTAAAGGAAATTGGCAAGGTAAAAATTTGCTCTTTCAATGCTCCGTTTAAGGCATCCTGGTCTGGTGCGAATAGCTTTCCTTCGTGAAATTGGTAAAATTCTATAACCTTTTTACCAATCTCTTCCCTACGCCATTTTTTTAGATCGATCAATAGGACACCCGAATTATGATAGGGGTGCTCTTTCAAAGCTAGAAATTCCTTTCTTGACTTATCCACAGTTGGTTCGGGACACATACCTATTACCCTATCTCCTAAATCGCGATAATACAATGAACCTAAATCTTCTAGAACTAGTGTATCTCCATCGAGATATAAGATCCTATCAACTTCTTGTGGAAGAAGTTTATCTAAAAAAAGACGTGCCAAAATAATTGAAGACCAACCGTTTGTATCAAAATCAAAGTCAATATAGTCTGCGATATTGTTGATAGAAATAATACAAGCTTTTCTATCGTAACTTTTAGCGAATCCTTTTAATTTATTTTGATTCTCTTGGCTTATCCTCTCGCCAATTAAATATACTATAATATCCTCAGCAGATTTATTATTCTCAAATATAGAACACATACAGGTTGCAACTTGAGGTACGAACGCATCATTTAATGTAAATAAGATATTCATAGAATCCTACTTCTTTCTTTTTTCCTGATTTTTAACAACGCCATAAATAATCAGACTTGTTGCATAAAAGACGCACATGGAGATTAAAAATGAATTGGCAGCTCCCAACAATTTTTGGTTGTGGATAAATGGTAAAGTAATAAATTTTGAAACAGCAAATGTCAATAAATAGGCTATCATCAGATAATGCTGTTTTCTAAAGATGGTCATAATGATATCAACTACTAGAGCAAAAACATTCAAAATACCGCCTATAAGTAATATAGTGAAAGGAAGCTTATACTCCTGTAATTGGATACCATAGACAGCACTAAGCACTTCTGTACCAATCAGATAGCCCAAAACAACAATAACAACTCCTAAAACAGTCATTACTAGATTTAGGGTATTGACCTGTTTGAAAAATAGTGTAAATTTCTTCTCGTTCCAATAAATAGAAAGCTGTGTAATCAAGGGTCTCAGGACGAAGAATAAAAGGGATAGGACAAAGACAGGCATGAATAGAACATTAAAATCTCTTTGAATCCCAGATGGAAAATAGCCATTTGTCAAAAGATAATCAATATCAATTTTGGGCTCATTATAGATATACGTTATCAAAAATCCATTTAAAAACAAGGGGAAACTATTTTTCAAAATAGAATACACATTTTTTCTGTCATCATAGAGTTTAGGAGAAAACATTTCCTGAGAAAAATACAATCTACAGTTTCTGAAATCTAAAGGGAAGGTCAGAATGAAATTTGCACAGCAAATAACAATACTAGCTACCATCAATGATTTTGTAAGCAACAGAACTATTGCAAACATTAACATACAAATCCAACTCCTATAGAATTGGACCTTTCCGGCTAAATCTGACCTATTTTTTTGCTGAAATAGTCCTTGAAAAACATCTGAATACGCATCTATAGCCCGATAAAGAACAAGCAATAAAATAATACTAGATTTATAAACATCATACCCTTGCCATAGAGTATAGATAAACGATGTAAAAATCATCAAAAAGACCGTAAAAAGTCTCGTGTTATGATAAGAAGCAAATTGGTATCTTTCTTTTACATCCGTAGATTGCAGATTTCTAACTTGAAAATAACCTAAAACAAAGAATTGCTGCCCAAGAGCATAAGCAATACTAAATATATCAGAATCTCTTGAATCTAGAAATCTAGAAGCAAGTAGAAGCAAGACGACTGATATCAACGATGATGAAACTGTCCCCAGCATGTTCCATATATAATTGCTCTTAACTGACGGTAGTGAAATTTCTGATTTCTGGGACATTCTGTCTTCTCCAATTATGTTCTAGTTCTTATTATACTATACTTTCCATGAAATGTGAAAAGCCACTGTTAAATAGCCATCAAAAAAGGACTCAACGGTCCTTTTGATAGATATCAGTGTTTTTTATCCTGCTTGTAAAACTCTTTCAAAGCATCCTGCCAAGTTGGAATGACAAAGCCTGTAGCCTTAGCCTTGGCCAGACTCATAGTTGAGTTGAAAGGTCGCTTAGCCTTAGCTGGGAATTTGCTAGAATCAACTGGTTGAACTTCCACATCTGTGTCTTTGAGAATCTCCACTGCAAAGTCATACCAAGTGGTGTCCTCAGCCGCGTCATTAGACAGATGGTAATAACCAAATTCCTTTTTGTTTTCAGCCAGATGAGTCATAAATTCAGCCAGTGTACGAGTCCAAGTCGGACGGCCATGCTGGTCATTGACTACAGTCAGAGTTTTGTGCGTCTTGGCAAGATTTTGCATGGTAAATACAAAGTTTTTACCGTAGTTACCAAAGACCCAGGCAGTACGGATAATGTAGAAACGGCTGGAATATTTCTCAACTAGCTCCTCACCCATGCGTTTGGTACGGCCATACTCGGTCTGTGGATCTGGTCGATCGTCTACTTCCCATTCCTCTCCGACAGGCTTTTGTCCGTCAAAGACATAGTCTGTTGAGATGTAGACCAAGGTTGCTCCATGTGCTTCTGCAGCTTTTGCCACATTTTCGGTCCCGGTCACATTGATGGCATAGTCCAGCTCTTTTCCTTCGTCCTCAGCCGCATCAACTGCAGTATAGGCTGCGCAGTGATAGACCAAGCTTGGCTTGACTTCAGCAAAGACCTTGTCCACCATTTGGGCATTGGTAATATCCATTTCTGCCACATCAACAGCCACATACTCCTCATTACGCTCATCCAAAAGATAGCGAAGCTCTGTTCCCAACTGTCCATTCGCACCTGTAATTAAAATCATATGTTTGTCCTTTCAGATCATAAAAATTCGATGAATTTATTATACCAAAAAAAGCAGAAAAAATCTGCTTGATCGAATCACTATCGGAAAATCTATTCAGTAGGAGCACAAAAGTATAGTTTCTTATTCCTTTTGATATTCTGTATATAAGTGATACAACAATCTGCAAGTAATAATGAATAGACTTATCATCAGCGGCAAAAAGGTTCGAGTGCTTGAAGCGTAGAGAGTTGGAGATAATGAAATAACCATGCGCCCAATAAAGCCAATTACAAACAAATAGGTCAGCCATAGTTTTTCTCTAAAATCTGAAACTACAAGCCACAAAGCGTAAAGAATCATTAATAGCAGCAAGCCATAAAAAGCTACCGCGCTCAGATAAGTAATATTAAAAGAAAATGTCCCTGATTCTCTGGCTGCTTTACTGATACCTGTTAAGGTACCCAAAATAGTATTCCAGCCCATTTTTTGCGAAAAAATATTGAACATAACAAAACCGCTCAGAGCTATGGCTGTTACATTTTTCTTATGAAGAGCATAAACAAAGAGCACAAACAAGAAGACCATCACAAAGGCAAAGGACGTAGAAAGCAGATTATCCCCTGTCTCCAGAAAGCCAAGCCCAAGCTTTTGGAAGATATTCAAATTCGGAAAGTTGGGGAACCAACTGACAATGTTCTTTTCCAAACGCAGAGCATTCCCCGGAGACAGCTTGGCTGATAAGATTCCTAAAGCGCTCAGTGCCAAATAGCATAGATTACCCAGTAAAGGTTTTTTATCTTTCTTCGCAAGGACAGTTTCAAACAGAAGCCACAAAAAAGCGTAGACAGCTAATTGTTCTTGCATGATAGCAACTAAAAAGCACAAAAGACTAGCTATATTAACCCAAATATTTTTAGATTCTCTGAAAAAAAGTGCAAAAAGCAACAAGGAAGCAGGGAAAATGTAGTTGACATAGGTCGGAATAGAACCCGCACTTAAAAATTCCGTTGCCGGAAGGAATATAAAAATTAGTAAAGCTGGCAGCCAAGGCAAGGAAGGGGTCAGCTTCCTTAAAGCATAAACCAAAAGCAACGTTGTCAGAAAGGCTGCTGCTATAAACAGCTTTTCGTGAACGGAAAATAATAAGGTAGCTGACTCAATGAGCAGTCTACTGCTCCAAGTAAAATAACGATCAATCCCAAAGAATAAATAATTATAATGAAATTCCTTAGCATATTCTAAAAAGGCTGTTTGGTCTCCTACTGGGGTAATTTTATTATTGATATAAAACTGTATCGCATAAATAAACGAAGATAAGCATAAGACAATATTAATTTTTTTATTTTTCACAATCTCTCCTCAGCTAATATAGGCTACTCAAGTCCTAAAAACTCTCTCAAAGGTTCACTTACTCTTCTCCTTAATCACATAAACAGGGCGTTTCTTGGTTTCCATGAAGATTTTGCCGATGTATTTACCTAGGATACCGATGGTCAGCAGCTGGAAGCCTCCAAGAAGGAGAATGACGGTCATAAGGGACGGCCAGCCCGATGTCGGATCCCCAAAAACCAAGGTACGGATAATAATTACTACCATCAGGATGAAGGCTAAAATCCAAGACAGGATACCTCCTAAAAAGGCGATGTTGAGCGGCGCATCAGAGAAATTGACGATGCCTTCTAAAGAATAGTTAAATAGAGACCAAAAATTCCAAGAGGTCTTACCAGCCACTCGCTCGACATTTTTATATTCCAAGTATTCGGTATTGAAGCCCACCCAAGCAAAGATCCCTTTGGAGAAGCGATTGTACTCTGAAACTTCTAAAATAGCATCTACCATCGGGCGGCGCATCAGTCGGAAGTCCCGCGCTCCATCTACCATCTCTACCTGACTAATCTTGTTAATCAACTTGTAGAACAAATTGGCAAAAAAGCTTCGGATAGGCGGCTCGCCCTCTCGAGTCGTGCGACGGGTTCCTACACAGTCCAGCTCAGGATTTGTGTCCAGCATGGCCTTCATCTCAATCAGGAGTTCGGGCGGATCCTGCAAATCTACATCCATGACCGTCACTAAATCTCCACTAGCCTCTTGTAAACCAGCGTAAAGCGCTGCTTCTTTTCCAAAATTACGAGAAAAGGACAGATAGTGCACATCTGGACAGCGGCTGCTGAGCTCACGCAAAACAGTCAAGGTCCGGTCCGTTGATCCGTCATTGACAAAAATATATTCAAACTGGTCACGGATTTGATATTTCACCGCTTCCATGGCTTCATGAAATAGAGGAATAGACTCTTCTTCATTGAAGCACGGAACAATCACTGAAATTGTCATTTTGATTACCTGCTATTTTTTAATATCTCTCATTATAACAAAAAACTAGGCGAAAACCTAGTTTTAATCTTATTTGCTCAGTCTAGAGACCCTGAAAATTAGATGGATTCCAAGGCTATTCTCAAATCCTCTATCAAGTCATCCACATTCTCCAAGCCGATAGAGAGACGGATTTGATTTGGCGTAATACCTGCTGCCAGCTGAGCCTCTGGAGACATCTGTCCGTGAGTCGTCGTAGCTGGATGGACAACCAGAGACTTAGCATCTGCTACATTGGCCAAGTCAGAGAAAATCTCTAGGCTGTCAATAACCTTACGAGCCTCTTTCTCCCCACCTTTGACATTAAAAGTGAAAATTGAGCCCACGCCTTTAGGGAAATATTTTTCTGCCAAAGCATGATATGGACTGTCAGCAAGCTTGGGATAATTGACCTGCTCGACCTTAGAATGCCCTGCTAAGAATTCCACAATCTTCTCGGCATTGGACACATGGCGCTCTACACGCAAAGAGAGAGTTTCCAACCCCTGCAGGAAGAGAAAGGCATTGAAGGGAGACATGGCTGCGCCCGTATCGCGCAAGAGCTGGGTCCGGACGGCGGTGACAAAAGCTGCTGCTCCGACATCGCGCGTATAGCTGATATCGTGGTAGCTCGGGTCTGGGTCCACAAACTGCGGAAACTTGCCAGAAGCTTCCCAGTCGAAGCGACCGCTGTCCACAATCACACCGCCGATGCTGGTCCCGTGACCGCCAATAAACTTAGTCGCAGAATGTACCGCAATGTCCACACCATGAGAAAAAACATTGATTAGATATGGGGTAGCAAAGGTATTGTCAGAAATCAGCGGAATTTTATGAGCATGAACCAGCTCTGCCAAAGCATCAAAGTCAGGAATATTAATCAAAGGATTGCCCAAGCTTTCAATCAGAACTAACTTTGTATTGTCCTGAATGGCTGCTTCTACTTCAGCTAAATTTTCAATATCAACAAAAGTCGTGGTAATGTCATAGCGAGGCAGGGTTTCCTTGAGCAGATTAAAGGTGCCCCCGTAGATGGTGGAGGCTGCCACTACATGGTCGCCAGCATGCGCCAAGGCTAAAATGGTATAGGTAACAGCCGCCATACCAGAAGCTGTCGCTAGTGCTCCAACTCCGCCCTCCAAAGCCGCAATCCGCTCCTCAAAAGCAGACAGGGTCGGATTGGTAATCCGAGTGTAGATATTGCCCGATTTTCGTAAGGCAAATAGATCCTCTCCCTCCTGAGTATCGTCAAACACATAGGAAGTTGTCTGATAAATAGGCAGAGCCCGTGACTTGGTTGTCGGGTCAACTGTCTGTCCGGCATGAAGCTGCAGGGTTTCAAATTTGAATTCACGTGTCATAAGGTCACCTCACTATAGTTATGTGATAAGTCTACCACTAAACGTCTCGCTTGACTAATAGAATTTCCTTATCAAAAGAAATAAAGAGAAGCTATATCTCATAGCTTCTCAGATATAATCTCAAAAGTCGCTTGATTGCTAGGCCAGTACAACTGCGACGAAACTTTGTCTAAAGCTATCCACTGAGCTCCCACATGCTCATCAGAAATCTGGATTTCCTTCTGTTCAGTCAGAACTAGAAAGAGATCTTTATGGATGGACAGATTTTCATCAATCTTTACCGTGAAATTTCCAAGATTAGTCAGATTTGAACAATCTAAGACCAAGCCAGTCTCCTCTTTTATTTCACGAAGGCAGGCCTCTTCTGGGCTCTCACCACTCTCAATCCCACCAGTAATGGGCTGCCAAAAGGAAACTTTCTCATTTTCAACTTTCAAGAGCAAGATTTCCCGATCCTCTGGATGATAGAGCCAGGCCTCAATCGACTGCCTCATCATGATTTTTTCTCAATCGGTGCTATGCTGGCCAGCACTTTCTTCAGACCGACTTCTGGGAAATTAATCTTGAGCTCTTGGCTGTTGCCGCTGCCAGAGACTGCCAGAACAGTCCCATCGCCCCATTTCTTATGGTGGGCAATATCCCCGATAGCCCAAGCAACTTCTGGCTTAGATGGCTGGCTCTGACTGCTCTTTCCAAAAGGCAGGCTGTTTGTAGAAATCGAACTAGGTGCCGCCTGACGCTTCCGCTCTTGTAGAGCCTGGGCTAGACTCATGCCCTGACCAAATTTACTAGTATCGCTGTTGGTATAACTAACCTTAAAGGAGCTGTTTGCCGGTCGAGCCAGTCCCTGATAGTTTAGCAAGTCGGAACTAATTTCTCTCAAGAAACGGGTCGGCTGGTTGTAGTTGGTACGACCATAAAGCAGGCGGGAATTAGCATTGGTCAGATAGAGAATCTTCTCTGCTCTGGTGATGCCGACATAGGCCAGACGCCGCTCCTCTTCCAGCTCATCCTCATCTTCAGAAGCTCGGCTCAGAGGGAAGACATTTTCCTCCATACCGACTAGAAAGACAACTGGAAACTCTAGTCCCTTGGCTGCGTGTAGGGTCATCAGAGTTACTTCAGAACTCTCCTGATCTCCGTCGTCTGTGTCTGCGATCAAGGCTAAGTCATTGAGAAAACGGCTAAGCTTGTCCAGACCTGTCTCATCAGCAGGATTATCTGGATTTTCGTCAAAATTCTTGGTCACAGACAGGAATTCTTCGATATTTTCAATCCGAGCTTGGCTTTCCAAGGTTGCCTGAGCTGCCAAAGCTGCTGAGTAACCTGTTTTTTTCAGAACAAGCTCGACGAGTTCAGTCACGCTATAGTCATCCAAACGATCCCGCAAATCTAGTATCAGATTGGCAAACTCATAAACTGCCTGAGCTGCCTTGCCCTTGACTGGTGACAGCATGATATTAGCTGACGCCTCCAGCAAAGAGATTTCCTGACTGGACGCAAAAACCCGAATTTTCTCCACCGTTCCCGGTCCGACACCACGTTTGGGCTCATTGACCACGCGCTCATAGCTGATATTGTCGCTAGGATTAGCAATGAGATTGAGGTAAGAAATAACATCGCGGATTTCTTTACGGCTGTAGAACTTGGTACCACCGACCATGGTGTAGGGAATATTGGCCTTGAGCAGGGCTTCCTCCACCGTCCGTGACTGGGCATTGGTCCGGTAAAGGACCGCAAAATCCTTATGACTGTAGCCTTCTCGGCTCAGCTGATCAATAGTTCGAGCGACAAAAAGAGCCTCGTCCTGCTCGTCATTAGCCCGATAGTAGACAATTTCCTCACCGTCTTCATTTTGAGTCCAGAGATTTTTCGGACGGCGATTGCGATTGTTTCGGATGACCTCATTAGCCGCCTGAAGGATGGTCTTAGTCGAGCGATAGTTTTCTTCAAGCAAAACAACTTTAGCTTCTGGATAGTCCTTTTCAAAGTCCAGGATATTCTGCATATCGGCTCCCCGCCAGCCGTAGATAGACTGGTCAGCATCCCCGACTACACAGATATTCTTGAAGCGAGAAGCCAAGAGTTTGACCAGCTGGTACTGAGCGTGGTTGGTATCCTGATACTCGTCCACATGGATATACTGGTAACGTTGCTGATAGTAGGTCAGGACGTCAGAATTTTGATCAAAAAGTCGCAGAGTCAGCATGATCAAGTCGTCAAAATCCATGGCCTCAGACTGGCGCAATTCCTTTTGATAGGCCGTGTAGCACTTGGCTACAATCTCTGTGTACATATCACCAGCCATATTTGCATAGGCCACCTCATCAATCAGGTCGTTCTTGGCATTGGAAATGGTCCCTAGAATGGCGCGCTCGTTCCACTTTTTAGGATCCAGATTGAGGTTTTTGAGAATCCGTTTCATCAAAGTTCGCTGCTCACCTGGATCAACAATGGTGAAGTTGCGATTGTAGCCGATATGATCTGCTTCTCGCCGCAGGATACGTACACACATGGAGTGGAAGGTGGCGATTAAGCAATCTTGGGTGGCTGGATTGAGCGCTGCTGCTCGTTCCTTCATCTCCCGCGCCGCCTTATTGGTAAAGGTAATGGCAAGGATATTCCAAGGATTAACCATCTTCTCATCAATCAAATAGGCGATGCGGTGAGTCAAGACACGAGTCTTTCCTGAACCAGCCCCCGCCATAATCAACAAGGGGCCTTCTGTCGTCTGGACCGCTTCGGCCTGACGGTCATTCATACCGTTTAATAAGGGATTCATCTTCTATCCTTTCAATATAACATCAAACTGAAAATCAATGCTTCCATTATATCAAAATTCGAGTGAATTTGTTATCGAAAAGGCAACTACCTCATTTGAAATCCAAGTGTGAAAAAGTTATAATAATAATAGATTAGAAGGGGGCAACCATGAGCAATCATCCAAGCGACAATCTCAAACTTGCCGAACGAGGCGCTCTCCTAGCAATTGCCACCTACATTGGCCTATCCGTTACAAAAATCATTGCAGGTGCAGCACTGACATCCTCCAGTTTGACGGCGGATGGTTTCAACAACGTCTCCGATATCGTTGCCAATCTAGCAGTCCTAATTGGCCTACGCATGGCACGAAAACCAGCGGATAAGGATCACCGCTTCGGGCATTGGAAGATTGAAGATCTGGCCAGTCTGATTACCTCTTTCATCATGTTTTTTGTCGGCTTCAATGTCCTCATTGATACGGCTCAAAAAATCATTAACAAGGAAGAAACCTTGATTGATCCTGTGGGTGCTGTTGTCGGAATTGTATCAGCTATCATCATGTTTGGTGTCTATCTTTACAATAAAAATCTAGCCAAAAGAGTGAAATCCAAAGCTCTGGATGCAGCCGCCAAAGATAATCTCTCGGATGCTATCACTTCTCTGGGCACATCTGTTGCCATTATTGCCAGCTCCCTGAAATTCCCTATCGTTGATAAGCTAGCAGCCATCGTTATTACGTTTTTCATTCTAAAAACAGCCTATGACATCTTCATAGAGTCCTCCTTCAGCCTGTCAGATGGCTTTGATCAGGACCTTTTAGACGATTACAAGCGCGCTATTTTGAAAATCCCTAAAATCACACGCGTCAAGTCCCAGCGTGGTCGCACCTATGGTAGCAATATCTATTTGGATATTATACTGGAAATGAACCCTGACCTCTCTGTATTTGAAAGCCATGAAATCGCTGACCAGGTGGAGGACATGCTCAAGGAGAACTTTGGCGTCTTCGACATTGATATTCATATTGAGCCAGCTCCGATTCCTGAAGATGAGATTCTGGATAATGTCTATCAAAAGCTCCTTATGCGTGAGCAATTAGTCGACCAAGGCAGTCAATTGGAGGCACTTCTTTCCTCTGATTTTGTCTACATTTCCCAAGATGGTCGCCAGCTAAACAAAGAGGAATTTCAACTAGAGAGAGCTCAAACCTCTCCTATCAAAAATTTAGAAATTACATCTGTCAGCCAAAAGACCAAGCTGATTCGCTATCAAATCGGAGATGTAATCCATACTAGCCTCTGGCGCCGCCACGAAGTCTGGCAAAATATCTTTCACCAAGAAACACGAAAAAACAACTAGCTTTCTGCTAGTTGTTTTTATATGCTTTCACTTGGTCTGTCGCAATATCCTCTCCAAACCACTTTTCAGCGATTTTCTGAAATTTCCCCTCTTGGTATAATTTCCCGAAAGCAGCATTTACTTTTTCAACTAAAGTACGGTCCGCCTTTCTAGCCCCGACCGCAAAGTCCTCGCTCTCAAATCCAACGGAAAAAACTGAATATTGATCTAAAATTCCTTCTTCTGTCAGATAATAATTGGCATAAACACGGTCAATCAAGAGCCCATCAATCCGGTCGTTTTGCAAGTCGATCAACGCCTCGTTAAAGCTCTGATACTGAGTAGCTGCATGATTTTTGACAATGGTTTTCAATATTTCAGGATTGATTTCAAAAACTACGTAGCCAGAAGATCCTGCTTGTGCACCCAATACTTTTCCTGCCATATCACTGGCCTGTGAGATATGAGAGGATTTTTTGCTGACCAAAACCTGCTCATTTTTCATATAAGGAATGGTAAATTGCATCTTTTCCCTTCTCTCATCCGTCGCGGAATAGCCATTCCAGATGAGGTCAATTGTACCGTTGGTCAACTCTGTTTCTTTCATATCCCAATCAATCGGCTGCCATTTCACCTTAATTCCATATTCCTCAAAAACAGCGTTGGCCAAATCAATGTCAAATCCTGCATAAGTGCCATCTTTTTGCTCAAATCCCATGGGGACAAAGGTATTATCAAAGCCAATTGTAATCTGTTTTTTCTCCTCATACTTACTCCAGTTATCCAAGCTGGGATCACTGACATTGGAACTACAACCACCAAGCAGAAAAGTTAGGATCAAGGTCAAACAGGCCAAAAGAATATTCTTTAGTTTCATCTGGGCCTCCCTTATTTTGGTGTGACTTTGAGAATAGAATCCGCAATGTTTTCCGCAAACTGCAAATCATGTGTGACCACAATCTGTGTCATCCCCATTTCTCGATTTTGGAGGATGAGTTTTTCTACTTCCAAGCGTAAGGCAGGATCCAAGGCAGAAGTCGGCTCATCATATCCGATAATTTCTGGGTTGATCATCATAGCACGAGCCAAAGCGACCCGCTGTTTTTGCCCGCCTGACAGCGAATAAGGATAGGCCTTGGCATGCTCGGACAAGCCTAAGCGAGCCAATAAGCCCTGCGCCTTCTCTTCAGCTTCTTCTTTGGAAACGTTCATTGTATGTATTGGTGATAAGGTCAAGTTTTCCAAGACAGACAAATGAGGAAAGAGCTGAAAATCTTGAAAAACAAAGCCTAGAAGATTGCGCTTTTCAAGCTCAGTGACATCCAAAGTCTCTCCATTGTAAATCACTTGTCCCGAATCAATTGTCTCTAAACCTGCCAGCATTCGCAGAAGGGTCGTCTTCCCTCCGCCAGAAGGTCCAACAATGGCCAACACTTGCTTTTCAGGCACAATCAAATTAAAATCCTTTAGAATCTGCTTATCACCAAATTTTTTACTAATATTTCGTAATTCTAACATAATAGCACCTACTTATAATAACTAAATTTCTTTTCGACCTGCTTGGCAATCAAGGTGGCCTGACCGATTAAGAGTAAATAAATCAAGCCTGCAACAAACATCGGTGCCAGACTAGCATCTCGGTTGGCCGCTGTACGACTAGCCAAAATCAAATCTGAAATGCCTAAAGCATAAACCAAAGAGGTGTCTTTCACCAAAGTCATGACTTCATTAAAGACACTAGGTAGCACAATTTTTACGACTTGCGGCAAAATAATCAGGCGAATCGTCTGAACAGGAGTAAATTTCAAAACCTTCGCAGCCTCATACTGTCCAGTCGGAATGGAAGAAATGCCTCCGCGGAAGATCTCCGCAAAATAAGCCGCGTAGTTTAGTGTAAAGGCAATAATCGCTGCAGGAATCCGATCCAGCCGAATACCGATACTTGGCAACACATAGTAAATAAAGATTAACTGCAATAAAAGCGGCGTCCCTCGCATAATCCAAATGTAAAGATTAAGCAGCCATTGCAGGGGCTTCAAGCGAATTTGCATCGAAAATGCCAGCATAATTCCCAAAGGAATCGAAAAAACCAAGACCAAAGCAAACACTTGCAAGGTAGTTGCTGCTCCACTTAGAAGACTGGGTAAAATTTCCAAAATATAGTTCATTCTCTTCCTCCTAAATAAATATTTTACCATTATAGCAGAATTTTAAAAAAATACAACCAGAAATTACAAAAAATTTATAGTACAAAAATCGAAATCGAATAAAATTAAAATCCGACTCTCCTTTCAAGAATCGGATTTATTGGACTATGTAGGGCTCTTTGGAGCGGTTTTGGAACCATTCGAAACAGCACAGCTCTAAAACATTTTAAAATCATCATCCCCATCATTGTAGGTTTTGGAACCATTCGAAACAGCACAGCTCTAAAACGCCATCATAGTTGATTTCTTGGCCAGCTGTGTTTTGGAACCATTCGAAACAACACAGCTCTAAAACTGAGTATAAGAATATTGAAATACTCCAATAGTTTTGGAACCATTCGAAACAACATAGCTCTAAAACCTTACAAATATCTCCCTCTAATTAAATAACGTTTTGGAACCATTCGAAACAACATAGCTCTAAAACGTCTACTGGTTTCACTTTCATACTGATTGGGTTTTGGAACCATTCGAAACAACATAGCTCTAAAACTGCTAAGTATAGCAGTGAAATGTCTGCTACGTTTTGGAACCATTCGAAACAACATAGCTCTAAAACGAGCAAGCTTCTGATCACCTTTGAAGCCAGGTTTTGGAACCATTCGAAACAACATAGCTCTAAAACTGCCATGTCCTCATCTACCACATTCCCACCGTTTTGGAACCATTCGAAACAACATAGCTCTAAAACAAGCTTTAAGTACGACACAGTTATTGTGGAGTTTTGGAACCATTCGAAACAACATAGCTCTAAAACCTCGACTATTCCGAGACAATGTAGGGCGTGTTTTGGAACCATTCGAAACAACATAGCTCTAAAACATCGAGGGAAGACTATTTTTCAAAAATACCGTTTTGGAACCATTCGAAACAACATAGCTCTAAAACTTGAAGAAACACGATGATTGACATTGTGAGGTTTTGGAACCATTCGAAACAACATAGCTCTAAAACCCGCCACTTATGAAACTGACTTTATAACTGGTTTTGGAACCATTCGAAACAACATAGCTCTAAAACTCTCAGATACAGCATTCTTAACATCGACCAGTTTTGGAACCATTCGAAACAACATAGCTCTAAAACTGACCTCCAAAATATCTTTATTTTCATAGAGTTTTGGAACCATTCGAAACAACATAGCTCTAAAACATGACCTCATCAGCATTTCTAAATTTCTTGGTTTTGGAACCATTCGAAACAACATAGCTCTAAAACACCATTTTTCAGGATGTGACCACGTTCCAGGTTTTGGAACCATTCGAAACAACATAGCTCTAAAACATTCCTTTGCGATAGCAGCAATAACATTGAGTTTTGGAACCATTCGAAACAACATAGCTCTAAAACACCACATAGTGGACAAGGGGAACAAGATTAGTTTTGGAACCATTCGAAACAACATAGCTCTAAAACCTAAGAGAATATTTCACTTGGAATAAGGCTGTTTTGGAACCATTCGAAACAACATAGCTCTAAAACTCTCCTCATCTGAAGCAATCAACAATTCCTGTTTTGGAACCATTCGAAACAACATAGCTCTAAAACGTTTCATCGTCCGTTTTCGGATAACACTCGTTTTGGAACCATTCGAAACAACATAGCTCTAAAACTCGTCCACGGATAAGCCCGGCAGCGGCAAGGTTTTGGAACCATTCGAAACAACATAGCTCTAAAACAATACCCGCATCCGTCATACCATCAATGATGTTTTGGAACCATTCGAAACAACATAGCTCTAAAACTATCCTTGTCCAGATTAGCACGCACTTTACGTTTTGGAACCATTCGAAACAACATAGCTCTAAAACACAACTGGTGGTATTTCAATATCTGCGAAAGTTTTGGAACCATTCGAAACAACATAGCTCTAAAACCTTACAAATATCTCCCTCTAATTAAATAACGTTTTGGAACCATTCGAAACAACATAGCTCTAAAACAACATCATAACATTTTCGGCAATCTCCTCAGTTTTGGAACCATTCGAAACAACATAGCTCTAAAACGTATGTTCCAACAAATGGAGCGTCCTAAGTGTTTTGGAACCATTCGAAACAACATAGCTCTAAAACTCTAGTATCGCTGGACGCAACTTATCTGGTGTTTTGGAACCATTCGAAACAACATAGCTCTAAAACAAGAAAAATGCTTACAGCTTCACGAACAGCGTTTTGGAACCATTCGAAACAACATAGCTCTAAAACAAAGGTAAGGAGCGTCTGTTCTAAACACATGTTTTGGAACCATTCGAAACAACATAGCTCTAAAACTCATACCAGCGCCTTTAACATCTAGGTAGTGTTTTGGAACCATTCGAAACAACATAGCTCTAAAACTACATATCACATAGGCGGAGCTTGTAACCAGTTTTGGAACCATTCGAAACAACATAGCTCTAAAACTGATATGAGAGAATTTGATATTAAAGTTGAGTTTTGGAACCATTCGAAACAACATAGCTCTAAAACCACCAAGCTCATCGAGCCTTGATTTCAACTGTTTTGGAACCATTCGAAACAACATAGCTCTAAAACGGTAGGCAGAATTCGGATTTGTATTTTTGAGTTTTGGAACCATTCGAAACAACATAGCTCTAAAACGAAGAATGGGAAGATTTCTCGGTCACTCAGGTTTTGGAACCATTCGAAACAACATAGCTCTAAAACAGGAGATAATCCGTGCTAACATTTAGGTAAGTTTTGGAACCATTCGAAACAACATAGCTCTAAAACAATAGTCATCTGACAAGCTTGCCTCATAGTGTTTTGGAACCATTCGAAACAACATAGCTCTAAAACCAGTAGACAACATATTGATTGTGTTTGTGAGTTTTGGAACCATTCGAAACAACATAGCTCTAAAACTAACAATAATCATGGACAAGATAATTTATTGTTTTGGAACCATTCGAAACAACATAGCTCTAAAACACGCCGACCAAACACCTTACCGCTGTTGATGTTTTGGAACCATTCGAAACAACATAGCTCTAAAACGCCCCTCCATAAACACATCGTACATTCCTCGTTTTGGAACCATTCGAAACAACATAGCTCTAAAACAATAGCTTTACATACTTTTCAGCTGCCCTAGTTTTGGAACCATTCGAAACAACATAGCTCTAAAACAATTGCTCCGTCACCAGCTCATCATCATTGGTTTTGGAACCATTCGAAACAACATAGCTCTAAAACCTCGGAGAAAATTTTTCTCACGAAATTTCGTAATCGCGCCATTCGTCCCAGCTAGACTTCAGTTCGTCAGGTTCCAATTGTTACTCTTATTATACCATATTTTCAGGGTTCAAGAAATAGTCTTGATCCAACACATACTGCGGGAAATCATAAACTTTTCGAGGTTCGATAAATAAGACTCTTAGTTGATTGAGTTGGATATACTCTATCAGATTTACTAACTCATCCTTTGATAGATAGGCGGTCGCATTGATGAAGACAAGGAGTTTCTTTTTGGAAAGATATTTAAAAACTTGGATAATTTCTAGCATCTTTTCAAAAGGTGTATCGCTCAGAGTTTCAACTTTGACCCCTAGCGCATCGATTAACTCTAGAATGGTGATTTCATCGTACTCTAGGTCTAGTTCATTTTCTAAGCACTCAAATGCCAGTAATTCTGTAATCGTAGCTACCAGCTTTTCAATCATGGATTTGACTTCTGGTTTGTCATTAAGCTGATTTTCTAGATCAGCATGTATCAGCTTGAGCATAGCAGGTGAGTTGAGATTGTATCCTAAGACATCCGTTATCACTAGTAACTCAGGCTCTTTCAGAGCTTTTAGATTTCTATCAAACAACTTCAACTCCCCTTCATCAGTGTATTGATAGAACTGCTTGACGATAGTTGAAAAGGTAAGCTGGTCTTCCAGGACTAAAAAGGTTGCATTTTCAATAGCTAATGGTTCATCTAATAGCGGGAAATTAATCTTCATCTCTAGGCTCCTCTCCTAGAAAAACTAAACGGGCATCGGAGTTTGCTACGCTGGTATCTCGCTCACCATTTAAGTAAATCATGCGAGAAAACTGCTTTTCTGTAACGGTTAAGAGAGTAATGTTTCCTTTTTTAGGGTTATGAGTTTTGAGTCGCTCAATCATAGCATTATTAGCAGAGTTGTTGAGCAAGAGCTTGCTATAGATGGAGAATTGGTGCATGATAAATCCCTCATCTATGAGGAACTTCCGAAATTTCCGATAGGCCTTACGTTCCTCTACGGTATCAACTGGCATATCAAACATTAAAATCATACGCATATATCGATAACTCATATCCTAAACTCAGGAACTCCTTTCTCAGGTTGATTGAGAGCTTGGATGACTTTCTTAGTATAGTCGCTGACGATATTGGACAGGTACATATCCTTACCATTGTAGTGGAAGGTATCCGAGAAAATAGTGAAAAGTTCTCGCTTGATTTTGACAAAAGAACTATTTCGATTTTCATAGACGATTCTGTCAATAATCGGACGGAAAGGCTCCATAATATCGCTAGCTAGGTTGAATTGATTAAACTGATTAGCATGTTTCAAGCCAAACTGGGTCATACAGCCAGATAGCACAATCTCACGCGCAAACATACTCAAAATTAAGGTGTAACCGTAGTCCAAGGCAGCATTGACATCATTGTCTTGTTCACGGCCAAAATCATTTCCAAACAAGGTATTGAAATAAATCCGAGCTGCGTGCCCTTCACGGTTACTAGGATCAAATAAATCCAAACCATGATAGAGATCGATGACGGATTGAGATTTTTCTAGAAAACCACAACTCCCCAGATAAAAAGCCTGATTGAGAATTTTTTGTGCAATAATGGTGGTCCAAACTTGTGCTTTAGCCTCCTCGTTCCATGTGATTTGCCGAGAGAGTTGTAAACTGGAATCGTGCCGACCGTAGTAGGGCATTAAGTATGCAGTTGGCAAGCGTTTATCATCACAAAAGATGACCAGAATATTTTCATCCACCAAACGTTTAATCAGCATGGTGGAGAGAACGATATCCGTCGTCTCCAAAAGTAGGATGTCCACCTCGGACAGGTGAATCAACTCTGTCCGAGAGGCATCTTTAAAAATCAAGTGATTGTTCTTGTAAGAAAGTTTAGAGTGCGTATTGACTATAACGGTTCTCCATCCCATTAGTCTTCTCCTAGTTTGCTTAAGTCAATCCGAGTCTCGTAGAGACCAGTGATGGATTGGTGGATGAGGGTGGAGTTGAGGATTTCAGATACAGTTGTGTATCGTTTCCGATCAACATCTTTGTCAAAAAATTTAAAGGCAGCAGGAGCACCCAAAGCAGTGAAGGTCAACAAATTGATAAATGAATTTGCTAGGATTTCTATGTCTGCCTGCTCATTGTCTGCATATAAGTTCTTGATTTTCTCCAGATTCGCTTCGGCGAGGACATATTTTTGAGAGAACTCAGATACAAGATTTAATAAATCTTTAAATTCATTTCGGTGTTTTTGAATATATTCCAAATGTTCTGGCTCATCTAGTTTATGGACGTTTTTAGCATGGTAGAGCAAGGTTGTTAAATATGCTGGAAGCACTATTTCATTACCTTTTTGAAGTTCTTTAGCACTTGCTAACATGCGTCTGCGACCATTTTCCAGCTCAAATAAGCTATATTTAGGCAGGCAGAGGATGTTTTCTTTACGTACATTATGATAGCCTTTATTTTCAAGGAAAGTTATTGGATTATCCTCAAAAGCGTCTTTCTCCATGATGGTAATACCAACTAGAGTCTTGACAGTCTTCAGTTTTTTCGCTTTCCCTTTTTCGATATCAGCTATGAGCAGGATCGAATAGGCGATAACGGGGCTATCAAATCCCCCATATTTAGTGGTGTCCCAAAGAATATCCTTTGTTTTTCGAGGGATTAGCTTATCAGAATTTCCTTTAGGAAGGATGGACTCTTTAGAAAAGCCACCTGTTTGCTCTTCCCTCTTCTTCACAATATTCACCTGCGGAAGTGAAAGTACTTTTTTGATTGTAGCGAAATCTTTTTCCTTATTCCAAGCGATTTCTCCAGTATCCTTGGAGTATTCGATATTCTCTCTTTTTACGATAGTTCCGTCTGCGTAATGCACCTCTTCTTTAAAGAAGTTCAACAAGTTTGAGTAGAAGAAATACTTTTCAGTTGTTTTTTCAACTTCTTTAGGATCTTTGGTTCTGGAGATGTATCTCTTAAGATCGTACTTTTGATAGTCACCATAGACGAATTCAGGCTCTAGTTTAGGATATTTCTTAAGGATAGCCTTAGCAACTACTGCATTTAAATAGGCATCATGCGCGTGGTGATAGTCATTGATTTCCCGAACCTTGTATAACCTAAATTCTTTACGGAAGTTGGAAACTAGATTGGATTTCAAAGTGATGATTTTGACGTTGCGATTCTTCTTATCCTTCTCATTCACTTCTGTATTGAAGCGGGCATCCAAAATCTGTGCAACATGTTTTGTGATTTGACGAGTTTCAACCAACTGACGTTTGATAAAGCCAACTTTATCGCGTTCATCTAGCCCGCCTCGTTCAGCCTTGGTTAAATTATTAAATTTACGGTAAGAAATCAATTTGGAATCCAACAATTGTTGCCAAAAAGTTTTCATCTTTTCAACTACTTCAAGACTTGGGACATTATCAGATTTGCCACGATTATCCTTTAAACTCGTCAAGACACGATTATCAAGAGAATCATCCTTGATAAAGGCTTGTGGGATGATGTGGTCAATGTCATAGCTGCTCAGTTGGTTGATATCAAGAGGTTTCCCAGTATACATATCCTTTCCATTTTGGAGATAGTAGAGATAAAGTCGGTCGTTTTGGAGCTCAGTGTTATCTGTTGGATGTTCTTTTAGAATGTTACTTCCGAGTTCAGAAATAGCATTTGAAAGTCTCTTGAAACGTTGTTGTGACTTACTGTTTCCCTTAGCAGTTGTCTGATTTTCTCGTGCCATTTCAATCACAATGGATTCAGGGGTATGGCCCATAACCTTGACAAGTTCATCAACAATCTTGATACTTTGCAAAATTCCCTTTTTAATGGCCGGACTTCCTGGAAGTTCTTGGACAACTTGCTTCACATTGTCTGTCTTACGAACCACTTGTGCTTTTTGGATAATTTCTTTGAAAGAAAGTCCATCATCATTGATTAACTGCATAAAGTTACGATTGCTGTAGCCATCATCAATCAGATAATCAAGAATCGTTTTGGCGGTTTTTTTATCACGGATGCCGTTAATCAACTTGGCAGAGAGTTTTCCCCAACCGGTATAATGTCGGCGAATCAGTGCCTTGATCACTTTTTCATCAAAGATGGAGTCATATTGAGCAAGGCGTTGCTTAATCATCTCACGATCTTCAAAGATCGTTAAAGTGTGGACGATATTTTCAAGGACCTCTTCATTTTTAGGGTCATCCATAAACTCTTTATCCTTGATCATATTGAGCAGATCATGGTAGGTAGATAGACTTGCGTTAAATTGTTTTTCAATTCCTTTTAGTTCGATTCCATCGTAGCCATCAACAGTATGTAGATACTGGATGATGTCTTTTTCGGTTACTCTTCTTTTCTCTTTGAATAATTGATTGACAATTTGTTTTTTCTGTACACTATCAAGGAATTGATAGTCTCTCAATCCTTCTGCAATAAATTTTACTTTTGTTAATTCATTATAGACAGCAAATGTTTCATACAAGAGACTGTGTTTAGGCAAAACTTTTTCTTCTGGCAGATACAAGTCATAGTTAGTCATCTTATTGATGAAGTCTTCCGCAGAGCTTGCTTTATCAACAATTTCTTCGAAATTCCAAGGTCGAATTCCTTGGTCAGAATTTCGAGTCAGCCAAGCAAAATCACGATTGCCACGAGCTAATGGTCCGACGTAGTAAGGGATACGGAAGGTTAAGATTTTTTCAATCTTTTCTTTGTTTTCCTTCAGAAATGGATAATGCTCTCCTTGCCGACGGAGAATGGCATTCATTTCTTGAAGATGAATTTGATGAGGAATAGAACCATTATCGAAGGTGCGTTGTTTTCTCAAGAAATCTTCACGTTCAATTTTCTCAAGGAAATAATCTGCTCCTTCGAATTTAGAGAGAAGATTTTTGATATATTTGTAAAATGCTTCTTGTGTGGCCTTACCATCGATATATCCAGCATACCCATCTTTAAATTGGTCAGAAAAAACTTCGTCATATTTTTCTGGAAGATTGTTTTTGATGAATTGTTTTAAAGCTGCCAAGTCTTCTTGGTGATTTTCATAGCGTTCAATCATAGATGCTGACAACGGTGCCTTAGTGGATAGATCTGTGACAGTTAAGATTCCTGATAGAAGAATGGCATCATAGAGTTTTTTAGCGGCCACGAAAAGGTCTGCAAAGTCATCTCCAATTTGCCCAAGCAGGTTTTCTAAATCCTCATCATAGGTATCTTTAGAGAATTGCAGTGGAGCTTTATCTTCTAAATCAAAATGTTTCTTGAAATCAGCTTGATTTCCTACGATTAGCTTGAGAAATTCTGAAAACAAACCAGTGGACTTTTCATCAGGAAAGAGTTTTAGAACGCGTTCTCTCTTTGCAGATTTACTAATTTTATCAGTAAAAATTGCTTCAACTTGTACACTTTGCTCACTAAGTGAACTTCCTTCAAATGTGTTGTCGTAAATGCTTATCAATTCATTAAAGATTTTTTGGATATCATTGTTTTTAATATCGAAAGATTCTTCATATAAAAAATGTCCGCGGTATTTAATCATATGAGCTAATGCCAGATAGATTAAGCGCAAGTCCGCTTTTTCTTTTGAGTCCGCCAGATGTTTTCTCAAATGATAGATAGTTGGAAATTGCTTATGGTATTCTTTTTCTTCTGCCAAGGTAGCAAAAATAGGATATTTACTTCCTCTCTTATCCTCAGGAATTAAAAAGGAGTCATCCAATCGATGAAAGAAACTACTATCCACCTTGCTCATTTCCTCAGCAAAGATTTCTTGAAGATAGCGAAGACGATTCTTCCTGCGAGTATAGCGACGGCGTGCTGTTCGTTTGAGACGTCTATCCTCGGCAGTAGTCCCCTCATCAAATAACAAAGCTCCAATTAGATTTTTCTTGATAAAGTGTTTATCAGTATTACCCCGAACTTTCATCTTTTTCGATGGAACTTTATAGTCATCTGTAATGACGGCCCATCCGACGCTGTTTGTTCCGATATCAAGTCCGATAGAGTAATTTTTGTTGTCCATATATACAAACCTCCTTTGTATTAAGTTATAATTTTAAAAAATTAAGAAATGAGAGCTTTGATTAAGTCAATACAACCTTTCATAAACTTTATTAACTCAGTTAGAATTGCTAAATGATCTCTAGTAAATTTGAATTTTTTCAAAACTATCTCCTTAAAATACAACTATATTTAAATTATAACATTTCTAATAAAAATTTCAATAAATTAAATGCTATATTTGTAGAAATCTGTTAGAATTAGTAATGAGTTGTATTTTAGTTTTAGAGCTGTGTTGTTTCGAATGGTTCCAAAACGTATGTCGTTGAGGACCTTGAAGGCGCAAGTTTTAGAGCTGTGTTGTTTACAGCTTTAAAATATCCTTTTGTCGGATCTGTAAAATAATTTACATTTTACTTGATAATCTTTGATAAGTATAGTACAATGAAACTGTTGGAACTATTCGAAACAACACAGCAAGTTAAAATAAGGCAGTGGTTTTTAAGCTCAGTCCGTATTCAACTTGAAAAAGTGCGCACCGATTCGGTGCTTTTTATTTACTATAATAACTATATTTTACTCTTATTTCTATAAAAAGGCAACGGAATTCAAAGCGTTTTCAACAAATTCACTAAAAAAACTACGTTCATTTGAACGTAGTTTTAATATTTATGTCCCCTGCCGGAATCGAACCAGCAACTACTCCTTAGGAGGGAGTTGTTATATCCATTGAACTAAGGGGACTAGAGAAAAACTCTGCCAAGTGACAGAGTCATTTCTGATATTAACGACGGATTTCTTTGATACGCGCTGCCTTACCTTGCAATGCACGAAGGTAGTACAATTTAGCACGACGAACTTTACCGTAACGAACGACTTCAATCTTGTCAACACGTGGAGTGTGGATTGGGAAAGTACGTTCAACACCTACACCGTTAGAGATTTTACGAACTGTGTAGTTTTCTGAGATACCAGCACCTTTACGAGCGATAACGACACCTTCAAAGATCTGGATACGTTCGCGAGTTCCTTCGACAACTTTCGCATGAACGCGGACAGTGTCACCAGGACGGAATGCAGGGATATCTGAGCGAAGTTGACCTTCAGTCAAGCTTTGGATTAATGGATTCATTTTTTCTCCTATCTTGCTAATCTTGTAGTTCTAGACGACAGCGGATTAGCCGTTTTTTTAGTGCAACCATTTATGCACGAAGTATATTATATCAAAATTCTAGCAAAAGTAAAGATTTTTAGATAAAAATTCCTAAAAGAATGGCTAAAAATCCTAAAAAATAGGTCAACATCAGATAGAGGCTAAATTTCTTCTTATCTGAGAACAGCTCTGCTAATTCCGCATTAAAGGTTGAAAGAGTTGTTAAACCGCCACAGAAGCCAGTTGCTAAAATGCTATACAACTGTTTATCTTGGATATGATTATAAAAATATCCAATCAAAAAGGCTCCCAGTACATTAGCTATCAAGGTTCCTACTGGCAAAGAAGCTCTGCTATTAACCTTGGAAAAAAAGTAACGAACAAGAGCTCCCAGACCGCAAGCAATGAGCAAAAACCAAATCATGCGGTCACCTTCCTTCCAGCCCATAAAGCAATACAAAGGTTGCCGCCGATACTCAAGGCAAGATATACGATCAATTCTGGATAACGGCCTAAATCCAGCAATTTGAGCGAATCTAATAGAAGACCTGAAAAAGTTGTCAAGCCGCCACAAAATCCCGTCGACAAAGCCAATAACAAACGCTTGGAAACTTGCTTGCGACTGAGATAGCCTTTAACCAAATAGACTAACAAGAAAGTTCCCAAATTGTTGACTAAAAGTGTCGCTAGCGGAAAATGTCCCGTAAATGTGAAAAAGGAAGAGAATTGATAACGGAGTAAACCGCCTAGCATCGCTCCCAAAAAGATTGCCAAAGAATTTTTTACTTCACTCATCTTATTTGCTTCTCCTGAAAAGCACGTGAATGCTTTAGGATATCCGCAAAGGTCGCAAGAATCGTTTCTTGATAGTCCTTATTCTCAATCTTGCTCTCAACTCTAGCAAAGATCCTTTCTTCTCGCTTAGGATCTGCGACGTCCTTCCCAGTCGATTTTTTAACAGCCACAACTTGGCCGACCAGATTCATACGCTGCTCTAGTAAGGCAACGAGTGCGTCATCTACCTGATCAATTTCCTGTCTGATTTCTTCTAACGTCATCTCATTCCTCCTCATATTCTATCTATCATATCAAAAAATAGTAAAATGTTCTAGTTTTATCCTAAATAAAAAAGATCCTAAAGACCTTAAATTAAAAGAAAACTCGCTTAAGCGAGTTTTTATCCGCAGATTAAAAAGGTCCACTGGATCTTTTTAACCAACTGAGCCTTCCATACTCATGTTGATGAGTTGGTTGAGTTCGACGGCGTATTCCATTGGTAGTTCTTTGGTAATGGGTTCCATAAAGCCGTTGATAATCATAGCTGTGGCTTCTTCTTCGCTGATGCCTCGGCTCATCAGATAGTAGAGCTGGTCCTCAGATACTTTGGAAACCTTGGCTTCATGCTCTAACGCGACATTAGAATTATGGATTTCATTAAAAGGAATAGTATCAGAACTGGACTCACCATCCATCAGAATGGTATCGCACTCGATATGAGATTTGGAACCAGCACTATTCTTACCAAAGCGAACCTGACCACGATAGTCGGTCTTGCCGCCATCCTTGGCCACTGATTTAGAAATTAAGGTACTGGAAGTCTTGGACGCATTATGAAAAACCTTACAACCCGCATCCAAGTGCTGGCCATAGTTGGCAAAGGACATAGAGAGGACAGAGGTTCTGGCATTTCGTCCATTAAGAATGCTGCAGGGATATTTCATATTGACCTTGCTGCCTAAGTTTCCATCAATCCACTCTAAGGTGCCGCCTTCCTCAACCATCCCCCGCTCCGTTACGAGGTTATAGACATTGTCCGACCAGTTTTGAATGGTTGTATAGCGGAAAAAGGCATCCTTTTTGACAATGATTTCGACATTTGCCGCATGAAGACTATTGCTTGTGTAAGTCGGTGCTGTACAACCCTCGATATACTGGATAGAGCCGCCCTCCTCGATAATCATCAAGGAGCGCTCAAACTGGCCGGCATTTTCACCATTGATTCGAAAATAGGTCTGAACAGGAACTTGACACTGGACGTTCTTAGGCACATAGATAAAGGTGCCGCCGGACCAAACTGCACTATTAAGCGCAGAGAATTTATGCTCAGCATTTGAAATCACAGTACCAAAATACTGCTTAACCAAGTCTGGATATTCCTGAACAGCCGTATCCGTGTCAGTAAAGATAATCCCCAACTTGGCAAACTCTTCCTTCATATTGTGGTAAACGACTTCCGACTCGTACTGGGCCACAGCTCCAGACAGAAACTGCTTCTCAGCTTCTGGAATTCCCAAGCGATCAAAGGTTTTCTTAATCTCCTCTGGGACTTCATCCCAACTGCGAGCCCGATCTCCGCTTAGTTTCTGGTAGTAGATAATATCATCAAAGCGAATACCTGATAAATCTGGTCCAAAGTCGGGCATGGGTAACTTATGAAAAAGTTCCAAGGAGCGGAGGCGATAATCCAACATCCACTGGGGCTCATTCTTGATTTCTGAGATTTCTCGAACTACTTCTTCGGTCAAACCTTTACCAGTCGAAAAGAGCGGCTTGACATCATCATGGAAGCCAAAGGCATAGTCGCGTTCTTTCATAGGAACTCCTCCTTTATCTAAGGGATAACGCTTACCTATATTATACTCCTAATCATGAGAATTGTCAGAAAATAATACTTTAACAAAAGAAAAACGGCCACAGCCGCTTCCCATATTGTCATTTTAAACTTTACTTACTAACTCTTCCGCAAATGCTTCCAAGCGCTCAATATCATCTTCTTCTGCAGAAAGATCTACTTTGACACATTCTGAACCTTTCACTGCTCCTGTAGCCGCAAAAACAGCATCAAAGTCATCAACAGCCTTGCAGAATTCATCATAAAAAGTATCTCCTGAACCGACCACTCCGTAGACCTTGCCAGACAAGTCCAATCCAGATAAGTCTTCGTAAAAGTCCATCATCTCATCCGGCAGCTCACCGTCACCGTAGGTATAGGTCGCTACAATCGTAATATCCGCTTCCAAGAAATCTTCTGCATCGACAGTGGTACACTCGTCCACTTCAACTTCTACATCTAGTTCTCTTAGCTTATCCGCCACAATATCGGCAATTTCCTCGGTGTTTCCAGTCATACTGGCAAATACAATTTTCGCTAAGGTCATAGTTCCCTCCAAATTATAATCTTCATTCATTATAACACATCTTTTTTATTTTAAAAATAAAAATTCTTGTGCTACAATAACTAGAGAAAGTTTAAGAGGTTTACAATGAGTATCTATAGTAAAATTCTGAAAAAAATGAGAGAATACGATAAAGTGATCATCCACCGCCACATGCGCCCCGACCCAGATGCAATTGGTAGTCAAGTCGGCTTACAAAAACTTCTCCAGCTCAACTTTCCTGAAAAATCTATCAAAGTAACAGGTTACGACGAGCCTAGTCTTACTTGGCTAGCAAAGATGGATGAGGTGACAGATACGGACTATGAGCAGGCCTTGGTAATCGTGTGTGATACAGCCAACACTCCCCGCATTGATGATCAGCGCTACAGCATGGGCGACTTTTTGATTAAAATCGACCATCATCCCAACGATGATGCCTACGGAGATTTGCTGCTGGTTGATACAGATGCTAGTAGCACGAGCGAAATTATCGCTCTTTTTGCCTTCGAAAATCACTTAGAAGTAAATGACTATATCGCTAAACTTCTTTATGCTGGCATTGTTGGAGATACAGGTCGCTTCCTCTATCCAGCGACTACTGCACGCACATTTGAGGTAGCTGGCAAACTTCGCCAATACGCTTTTAATTTTTCAGAGCTTTCTCGAAAAATGGACTCCATCACGCATCAAGTTGCCAAACTCCAGGGCTATGTCTACGATAATCTAGAAATTGATGAGAATGGTGCTGCACGCGTTATCCTATCTCAGCAATTATTAAAAGAAAATCAGCTGACAGATGCTGATACTTCAGCTATTGTAGCTGCACCCGGACGGATCGAAGATGTCCAGATGTGGGCCATCTTTGTCGAACAGCCTGACGGCCATTATCGTGTGCGGATGCGCAGTAAGTTTACTCCAATCAATGAAATTGCCAAGCAACACAACGGCGGCGGCCACCCACTTGCCAGCGGTGCCAATGCTTATTCCAAAGATGAAGTGGACTTAATTTATCAAAAATTAAAAGAAAGTGCAAAAAAGTAAGAAAATCATCCAAAAGACTTGTCAAATCATTTAGAATTTGATAAACTATCAAAGTAACTAATCTATGGCTCGCAAAGAGTCCATGGCAGAAAGGATTTTTTTAAAATGAGAAAAGACATTCACCCAGAATACCGTCAAGTTGTATTTATGGACACTACCACTGGCTACAAGTTCCTTAGCGGTTCAACTAAACGTTCAAACGAAACTGTTGAATTCGAAGGTGAAACTTACCCATTGATCCGTGTCGAAATTTCATCAGACTCACACCCATTCTACACTGGACGTCAAAAGTTCACTCAAGCAGATGGACGTGTGGATCGTTTCAACAAAAAATACGGTCTCAAATAAGAACTGTATTGACATTAAAAAGAATGTTGATACAAAGCCAAATCCGATTTCTCGGATTTGGCTTTTTTTATTTTTCAAATAGAAAATCCTTTGAAATCTGGAATGAGGCAGCATGACTACTGTCACTCATTCCTTCATCTCAAAGGATTGGTTTTAATTATTGATCTTCTTTCAATTTTTCTCGCTCAAGACGAAGTTTGCGATTTGGATTCAGCCGATTAAAGAGTTCTTCCAGCTTTTTTGCATTCCAAACATCTGCTGCTGAGACAAAGTTGCCATTTTCGTCTCGAAAAGATATTGGTTTATCACCCATTACATATCTCCTTAGTCAACAAATTCAAACTCAAACTTACCAATGCGCACCAAATCTCCGTCCTTGGCACCACGCGCACGAAGCGCCTCGTCAACGCCCATACCGCGCAACTGACGAGAGAATTTCATGATGGACTCATCGCGGTCAAAGTTGGTCATTGTAAAGAGTTTTTCTAGTTTATCACCTGAAAGTACCCATGTAGCATCATCATCACGGGAGATTTCGAAGGCTGGCGTTTCTTCATCAAAGCCATAATAAGCCTCGTCTTCCATATCGGATTCTTCATAAAGCAGAAACTCAGGTGTCTTATCCAGTAGCTCAGCTGTTGCATCCAAGAGCGTAGCAAGCCCCTGCTTGGTCAGACTAGAAATAGGGAAAATCTGCGGCAACTCTTCAAATTCGTCATAATTGGCAGCCAGTTTTTTCTTGAATTCTTTCAAGTTTTCTGCGCTATCAGGCATATCCATCTTATTGGCTACAATAATCTGTGGCCGTTCCATCAAGCGCAAATTATAGGATTCCAACTCCTTATTGATCGCAAGGTAATCCTCATAAGGATCGCGTCCCTCACTGGCAGACATATCAATAACGTGCAAAATGACCCGTGTCCGCTCGATATGACGAAGAAACTGGGTACCTAGGCCCACTCCCTGACTGGCTCCTTCGATCAAACCTGGCAGATCGGCTACAGCAAAAGATTCCCCAGACTGAGTACGAACCATACCCAGATTAGGAACAATCGTGGTAAAGTGATAGGCTCCGATTTTCGGCTTAGCTGATGTAATCACACTTAGTAGGGTTGATTTTCCAACCGAAGGAAAACCAACCAAACCAACATCAGCCAGCACTTTTAGCTCCAGCAGTAATTCTCTTTCCTGACCGGGCTCCCCATTTTCAGAAATTTCCGGAGCAGGATTTTTAGGTGTAGCAAAGCGAATATTGCCACGACCACCACGACCGCCATGCGCTACGACGAAACGTTGACCGTGCTCGATCAAATCCGTAATGACCTTGCCAGTTTCAGCATCACGCACAGTCGTCCCCTGTGGTACACGGACAATCAAATCCTCTGCTCCTCGACCATGCATTCCCTTGGTCATTCCTTTTTCGCCTGATTGAGCCTTGAAATGACGATTATAACGGAAATCCATCAAGGTACGCAGTCCTTCGTCCACGACAAAAATCACATCACCACCACGACCGCCATCGCCGCCCCAAGGTCCGCCATTGGGTACATATTTTTCTCGGCGAAAAGCCACCATGCCATCGCCGCCTTTGCCAGCCTTGACCTGAATCTTGGCTGTATCTAAAAACATACTCATATAAATTCTCGCTTCTTTTTTACTCTAAAAAAACGCCTTGCAGCGTTTAGGATTAGAAGATTACGCCGATAGCTTGTGCAAAAATTGCACCAATCGTTACAAGTAACATGATTACCACGACCAGCATTGTCAATTTTTCAAATCCTGTTTTTTTACGTTGTCCGTTATCTCCAAAAGCCACTTTATTACCTCAATTCCTAGATTACTCCCTATATTTTAACACGATTAGCATACTTTTTCAAATATTTACGAGATGAAAAAGAAAAAGAGAGGTTTTACTCCATTAGCCAAAGAATCCTAAAGGATATTTATGAAAATAATTTAAAAAGATTGAAGAACTCACTCCAAATAGGAGACTTCTCCAATCTTTTGACTTTTATTCGATACCAATTTCAGCACGGACAACATTCGCAATTGTGTCCACATAGTAGTCCACTTCTTCGTGAGTTGGCGCTTCAGCCATAACACGCAGAAGCGGCTCTGTTCCACTTGGGCGGACAAGGATGCGGCCGTTTCCTGCCATTTCAGTTTCCATTTTTTCAATAATGTCTCTGATAGCTGGTACTTCCATAGACTTATCTTTCATGGCATTTTCGACGCGGATATTAACCAATTTTTGTGGGTAAATGGTCACTTCTGCTGCAAGTTCAGACAAGCTCTTGCTAGTTTCTTTCATCACTTTGGTTAATTGTACCGCTGACAATTGACCATCACCAGTAGTATTATAATCCATGATAATGACATGACCAGATTGCTCACCGCCTAGATTATAACCGTTCTTGCGCATTTCTTCTACCACATAGCGGTCACCAACGGCAGTCACTACTTTATTGATGCCTTCGCGCTCCAAGGCTTTATGGAAACCAAGGTTGGACATAACGGTAGTCACAATTGTATTTTGAGCCAATTGGCCTTTTTCAGAAAGATACTTGCCGATGATGTACATAATCTTATCACCATCTACAATATCGCCATTTTCATCAACGGCAATCAAACGGTCACTATCACCATCAAAGGCAAGTCCAATCGCTGCTCCTGATTCACGGACTGTTTCTTGTAAGCCTTCTGGATGAGTAGAGCCTACATTTAAGTTAATGTTGAGGCCATCTGGATTCTCTCCGATAACAGTCAGCTGGGCACCCAAATCAGCAAAAATTTGACGGGCGCTGGTTGAAGCAGCGCCATTTGCTGTATCAAGGGCAACGTGCATTCCTTCAAGATCTAAACCAGTTGAAACAAGATATTGTTGGTACTTACGCAAACCTTCAGGATAGTCCATCACTTTTCCTAGACCTTCTGCACTTGGGCGAGGAAGGGTATCTTCTGCTGCGTCCAGCAAAGCTTCGATTTCGAGTTCGCGTTCATCATCCAGTTTATAACCATCGCCACCAAAGAATTTGATGCCGTTATCGAGAGCAGGATTGTGGCTAGCCGAAATCATGACACCCGCACTAGCTTTTTCGGATTTGACCAAGTAGGCAACACCCGGAGTAGCAATCACACCAAGTTTGTAGACGTGAATCCCCACAGAAAGCAGACCTGCAATCAAGGCACTCTCCAGCATTTCTCCCGAAATACGTGTATCACGGCCAACAAATACCCGAGGAACTTCACTTTCGTGTTGGCTCAGAACATATCCACCAAAACGACCCAGTTTAAAGGCCAATTCCGGCGTTAATTCCACATTAGCTTCTCCACGAACACCATCGGTTCCAAAATATTTACCCATTTTTCAAATTTTCCTTTCAAATCTTGCATTTATTTACTAGATGAATTCGAACTTGAGCTCGATTTTGAGCTTGACGAATTCGAATGTGTCGTTTTGGTCGTAACTTTCATCGTTGTTTCAAACGGTGTCACAACACTTGGCAAAACATTCCCATTGGCATCCATGGCCTGCAAGGAAGCTGCCCCACTATAATTTCCTGAAATAGTGACATTGCTTGGTAAGACTGCTGCGACATGATTAACTTTTTCCAAAGTTTCTTCATCGCTTGTCACTGTAACTTCTTCGTGCTCCAAGCTCACATTTGTGATAGAAATATCTTCTGCAACCTGACTGCCTGTGATGAGATACTTCACTGGCACTTTCTTGCTTGCTTTTTTACCTATCTTGACTGAAATTTTTTGCGGATTAACCGTAGCAGACAGACCACTAGGTAGATTTTCGACTTTCAGCTGCACTTCGACTGTTCCTTCTGATGCATTAGATAAATCCGCTACCACATGGAACTTCCGTGTACTTTCCTGCATTTCGCTACTTAAAGCCACTCTATTAGAACCCGTCAAAACAACGCTAGCTTCGGAAGTGAAGCCGCTAATGAAGTACCGTTCACTATCATACTTGATATCAATCGGGACATTAGAAATCGTATTGCTGTAAGTTTCCGAGGTCACTTGGCGAATGCTGATACTATTTTGAAAACTACTAGACGTCGCATAAATAAACAAAACCAAAGCAAAAAATAAGGAGGAGATAATATAGAGAATCTTTTTACTTTGTTTCATTCTTCCATCCTCCTAGCAAACGATTCTTTAGACTCAGTTTTTCATGCTTGTCTGATAGCAGGACTTCCCGCAGTTGTGATTCGAACTCGCTCAAACTCAAGTCATGCTTGAAGACTCCATTATGTGTCGTAGAAATACCGCCTGTCTCCTCAGACACTACAAAAGTAAAGGCATCTGAAACTTCTGAAAGGCCAATCGCAGCCCGGTGCCGAGTCCCAAATTCCTTGGAAATACCTGTGCTTTCTGTAAGCGGCAAATAGGCACAAGAGGCAGCAATCTTATTATCTTTGATAATAACTGCCCCATCATGAAGAGGCGTATTAGGAATGAAAATATTGATCAACAGTTCCCCAGAGATATCCGCATCCAGTGGGATTCCCGTTGCAATGTATTCCTGCAACGTTCGAGCGCCCTGAATAGCCACCAAGGCACCGATCTTACGCGGACTCATGTAAGCTACTGCCTTAACAAAGGCTTGAATCAATTTCTCCTCACTGCTGACTGGCGTGGCTGAAAAAATCTCAGTTGCTCTACCCAGCTTTTCAAGACCAGTCCGAATCTCAGGCGAGAAAATCACCACTGCCGCAATGACCCCGTAGGTAATAACCTGATTGATCAACCATGAAATGGTCGTTAAACCAATGATATTCGCTAAAAACTGTGCCAAGATGAAGAAGAGCACTCCTCGAACCAGAATCATAATTTTGGTCCCGGCAATTGCTTTAGTAAAATGATATAAAATCCAGGTAACTAAAGCAATATCAATAATGTTGATTAAAATATTCCAAGGATTACTGAATACATTAGACCAGTATTGGAGATTGGTTAATTGTTGAAAGTTCATTGCATAGTGGCCCTCCCAGTCAAAAACAAACAGTTCTCAACCATTATATCACTTTTAAGGATATTTTTCTGTAACCTTCTTTACTTTTTTATGATAAAATATTTCTTATGAAGATAAATACAGCATTGGGCCTCTTGGCAGGCAAGTCCTCCCACTTTGTTCTCAGCAAAATGGGACGTGGCTCGACTCTGCCAGGAAAAGTCGCCCTCACATTTGACAAAAACATTCTGCAAAACTTGGCCAATAACTACGAAGTTGTAGTTATTACCGGAACCAACGGAAAGACTCTGACTACAGCTTTGACTGTGGGCTTTCTCAAGGAAGCTTTCGGAGAAGTGGTGACCAATCCCAGCGGCGCCAATATGATTACCGGGATTACCACAACCTTCCTAACCGCTAAGAAAGGCAAATCTGGCAAAAATATCGCTGTGCTGGAAATAGATGAAGCCAGCCTGTCTCGGATTTGTGATTATATCAAGCCTAGCCTCTTCGTCTTTACCAACATTTTCCGAGATCAGATGGACCGCTATGGTGAGATCTACACGACCTACCAGATGATTCTGGATGCTGCAGCTAAAGTACCTGAAGCGACTGTACTGATGAATGGTGACAGCCCGCTCTTTAACTCGGTCAGCCTGAAGAATCCTGTCCGCTACTATGGATTTGACACGGAGAAAAGTCAACCTAAGCTAGCCCACTACAATACAGAGGGCATCCTCTGTCCTAAGTGCGAGCATATCCTCAAGTACGAGCTCAATACTTATGCAAATCTCGGAGCTTACATCTGTGAGGACTGTGGCTTCAAGCGCCCTAAGCTAGACTACAGTCTGACCGCTCTCAAAACACTTGAGCATAACCGCTCTGTCTTTACCATTGATGGTCAAGACTATCAGATTAATATCGGTGGTCTCTACAATATCTACAATGCCTTAGCCGCTGTGTCAGTGGCTAAGTTCTTCGGAGTCGAGCCGGCTACTATCAAGGCTGGCTTTGACAAGAGCAGAGCTGTCTTTGGCCGTCAGGAAACTTTCAAAATTGGCAATAAGGAATGTACCTTGGTCTTGATCAAAAATCCGGTCGGAGCTACCCAAGCCTTGGAAATGATTGAGCTGGCACCTTTTGACTTTAGTCTATCTGTCCTGCTTAATGCCAACTATGCGGACGGTATTGATACTAGCTGGATCTGGGATGCTGATTTTGAGAAAATTCTAGAGATGAATATTCCTCAGGTCCTTGCAGGCGGGGTCCGCCACTCAGAGATTGCTCGTCGACTGCGAGTAACAGGCTATCCAGCAGATCAGATTACCGAAGTCAAAGATTTGGAAGCAGTCTTTAAGTTGATTGAAGAGCAAGAAACCAAGCACGCCTATATCCTAGCTACTTATACCGCTATGCTGGAATTCCGCGAGTTGCTGGCAGAACGACAAGTAATCAGAAAGGAGATGAACTAATGGTTTATAGATCCCTCGTTTCTCCTGCAAACCAGGATTATCACTATGACTTAAAAATCGCTCATCTCTACGGCGACCTTATGAATACCTATGGCGACAACGGTAATGTCCTTATGCTCAAGTATGTAGCTGAAAAGCTAGGCGCTAGAGTTGAGGTTGATATTGTCTCCCTAGAAGATGACTTTGACAAGGATAGCTACGACATCGTCTTCTTTGGCGGAGGTCAAGACTATGAGCAAACGATCGTGGCTCGTGACCTGCCCGCTAAAAAGGAAGCTTTGGAAAACTTTATTAATGACAACGGCGTTGTGCTAGCTATCTGTGGCGGTTTCCAACTCTTGGGTCAATACTATATCGAGGCTTCTGGACGTCGAATCGAAGGACTCGGTATCATGGGACACTATACCCTAAACCAAGTCAAGAATCGCTATATCGGTGACATTAAGATTCATAACGAAGAATTTAACGAAACCTACTACGGCTTTGAAAACCACCAAGGCCGTACCTTCCTCTCTGACGATGAGAAACCTCTGGGCAAGGTCGTCTATGGAAATGGTAATAATCAAGAAGACGGCAACGAAGGTGTCCACTACAAGAATGTATTCGGATCCTATTTCCATGGTCCCATCCTGTCTCGCAATGCGAACTTGGCCTACCGTCTAGTGACCACTGCTCTGAAAAATAAGTATGGCTCTGCCATTGAACTAGCAGCTTATGAGGACATCCTAGCCCAAGAAACTCAAGAAGAGTATGGCGATGTCAAGAGCAAGGCTGAGTTTGAATAAATAGGAGAATTGTTATGAAAGAAAAATTCCACTATATCCTGCTCTTGATTACCATTCTATTGGTAGCCAGTATTTCCTTGGCCAATATGCAGAGCGTCAATGTTAGTTTTATCCTCTTCAGCTTCAAACTTCCCTTGATCATATTGATTTTGGTCTCTGTCCTCCTAGGCTCTATTACAACCTTTCTCATCAGCATGTCTAAAAACTTCTCGCTGAAAAAAGAGCTTAAGAAAACCAAAGAAAGTCTTAAAACATCTCAAAAAGAAAACTAGGTTGGAATTTCCAGCCTAGTTTTTTACTACTTCGTTTCAATAAAACCAAATTTATTTAAGGGAGAAATACGGAATTCTACGCTTCCCTTAATTTGATCTTTTTTGATCAGACCAAACTCACGGCTATCTTTCGTATTTTCCCGTCGATCATTCAAAATGAGAAAAGAATTTTTAGGGATAACATCAGAAGTCGCACCTTTTAAGTCCATGACAGAAAAATCGTGGGTATAATAGCCCGTGCTAGCAGCCGAAGCCAGATATTTCTCTCGCATCTTTTCGATATATTGCTCTGATTGCACCTGATCGTTCAGATACAGCAAGTTATCCATATAGGTCACCTTGTCATTTTCCATAGCAATAACACGGCCGACATATTCTTTTCCATCGACCTCATAGAGGGCAAATTCCCCACGAGCAAGCTTGGCTGTCTTATCCGCCAAGACCAAATCATTTTCCGCTAAGAAAGAATTGGCATCTTGCTTAGTGATACGATAAGGTGTATAGACAAACAAGCGTAGCCCCACCAGAATGGCAATAAATACCGTCACAATGATAATATTTCTCAGTAAATCTCTCTTTAACATCTCTCTCCCCTGTCCTTTTGTTCTATTATATCATTTTTCATGGGATTAGACAAAACACAGGGATGAGAGAGGATTTTCTTTAATAAAGTTGTAAAAAAGAAGGGCTCTATAATTTCTGTAGCAGGTAAAACCACTATAAGAATTATGGAGCCTTTTTGATTGTACACAAAAAGGCCCATATGACTTATCCATATGACTTATAATGAAAAGAGACAAAACCATCATTAGAAAGACTCATATGGAACAAGAAATTTTATCACAAACTTACTGATAATAAAAGACCCTAACATCACTATCTTGGATGTTCTAGATGCTGGAACTCATAAAGAAATCATGGCTAAGCTAGATTATCCTGCTCCTAAATGCTACAGCTGTCATGGTCAGATGGCTAAATATGACTTTCAAAAAGAATCTAAAATCCCCTGTCTAGACTGTGCAGGTTACAAGACTCTCATTCGATTGAGAAAACGGTGCTTCTGTAAAGTCTGTAGGAAAATGGCTATCGCAGAAAGTTTATCTGTATCTACTTCCACCGTCATTCGTAAGTTGAAAGAATTCGAGTTTAAAACGAGCCTCAACTACCTTACCTTCCAACGTATATGAGCTGGGATGAATTCAGTTTCAAGAAAGGAAAGATGAGCTTCATTGCGCAGAATTTTGACTCGCTCAAGATTGTCACAATCCTCGCGAACGCAAGCAACTATTCGCAATCACTTTCTGCGCTATCCCAGACAAGTCAGAAACCGCGTCAAAGTCATTACTATGTACATGTTTAGCCCCTACTACGATATTGCCAGAAAACTATTTCCTTCTGCTAAAATCGTCCTCGACCGCTTTCACATTGTACAACATCTTAGCCGGGCTATGAACCGTCTTCGCATCCAAATCATGAATCAGTTGGATAGAAAATCACACGAATACAAGGCACTCAAACGCTACTGGAAACTCAGCCATAAACACTTTTATCGCCCAACTTTTCGCATGCATTTGACCAACAAAGAGATTCTCAAAAGGCTGCTCTCTTACTCTCAAGAACTCAGAGAGCACTATGAAATCTACCAACTCTTGCTTTTTCATTTTCAAGAGAAACAGGCTGATCATTTCTTTGGTCTTATTGAAGAAACCATTTCTTGTGTAAATCCTATCTTTCAGACTGTTTTTAAAACCTTTTTGAAAGAGAAGGACAAGATCATGAACGCACTGGAACTGCCCTACTCAAACGCAAAACTAGAAGCTACTAATAATCACATCAAAGTCATCAAGCGAAATGCTTTTGGCTTTCGGAACTTTGACAACTTTAAAACTAGAATTCTCATCGCTTTAAATATAAAAAAGGAGAGGACTGATGTAGTCCTCTCCAGGGCATGACTTTTGGGTAACCCACTATAGTTGACAAAGAGCTTAATTTGTTTATCTCACTTGTAGGTGTTACTACAGGTTACTCTCTATTCTACCTATTAGAAGTTATTACATTTTCCCATTCAATAGCTTCTTTTTGAACCTTTAGAGTTATATTCCCTTCTTTTTCATAAAACTCGCTTACATTAAATTTATTTTCTATTTCTTTACGCATTTTATTTATAAGTAACCCCTGCATACGTGCAGAATATTTTGTATCAGAAGCTATGCGTATGAATTCTTTATTTGCTTCTCTGAAATTATCTTGAAAAATGCTTGCCATACTATATAACCTCCAAAATTAAAAATTATCTTTAATTATTTCTAAAAAATTTATTTCATTATTATCTTTTTCAGTATCGTCAGATATAAAATGTCCTTGTATTCTAATATTTTCCATATTTTTACGCATAACCTTCATATTATAGCTCATTGTTTCAGTTATTGCAATAGCGATATTCTTTAAAAGGCGCTTTAATGCTAAATCATCCTTAAAACTTTTCTTTGTATTGACATACTCTGTGAAATCATACATAATATATCCCAAGTTAATTTTCTCTGTATTTGAAATATTATTGCTTGATATATTAAAAATTAATGAGTTATTAGCGTTAAGATTTAATTCTTCTTTTGTAGCAGCGTTTGTACTACCATAAAAAACACTATTAGATACTGCGATACGACTTGTTTTATCTGGTCCTCCTTCAGAGAAATATAAATCGTCATCTATAAAAGCCTCATAAATATAATTCGTATTCTTATCAGATTCATATAGATAAATCTTTATGGGAATAGAGCAGTTTGTAATTTTTTTTAAAGCTTCTTTATTTTTCATTAAACAATCTTTAAAAAATCTTTTCAATCCTTTACAAAAGATTTTATCAAAAATTTTAACTAATCTTTGGTTTATAATTGCACTATTCACATCAATAAACGAAGCTTCTTTGGATATTCTATCTAGTTCAGTAGGCAATTCGCTTTTATTTTTAAAAACATCTATCTCCCTAAGGGAGTTTATTGCTTTGTAAAAGTCTCGACCATCTTGATACTGAAGTTGCTCGGAAAGTAAATCATATTGCTCAAATGACTTAGTTATATGAGATAAATGAATTATATTATCTTGAATCAATATGGAATAATATTCGAAAATTTCTTCAAGTAAAATATTTTTGTTCCTTGTTTCATTCCATTTATTTATAAACGCTAATATTAAAATAACAATAAATACATATAGTCCAATCTGTAATATGTCATTTATTATTTTACTATAATTACCAGTTTCTTTCTTTATAATAGACAACAAGGGCTTGATTATAGTTATCAATGCTGTTATAAATGTTAGCCTACCAGTTATTTTACCTGAAAATAGAACTTCTCTTATAAAATTTTTAAAATCATTTCTATCCGGTAGCTTATCAAGCAGAAAATAGATTGCTTTTAACATACATAACCCCCAAAAATAAATAAATTACATAAATTGTAACATAAAAGTTAAGCGATTACAAATAAGGAAGTCTCTTCTATAAAGAAATACGAAATGACTTATAATAAATAAAGGATAAACAGAATATATTAAACTATATATAATTTATAACGCATCCTACATTAAACCAAAGTAAAGAAAGTTTTAAGTATTTGGAAAAGTTAACAATAAAGAAAATAGATTAAAACTGTACTGACCCCAAAAGTTAGATTTTCTGTTTAACTTTTAGGGTGCAGTTCAAACTCAAGTGATGAATCAAAATTAGCAGTATTAACCAAAGTGGAAACAAGCGTATTTAGGGCAATGGATATACTAGGGAGCTTGTTCCAATTTATTTTAGTGCTATAAAATAAGTCACCAACTGGAATTATTATAGTCTAGGAAGAATTAAGCCTATTTTTTAACTATTTCATTTCTATTCCTTATTTTTCAACGCGTGATTTGTTGGCAATGTCAGCTAGGATAGCTTCTACAAATTCGTCAACTGAGACAGTTTGTGTTTCCTTTTGACCGTAGCGACGAACGTTGACCGTTCCGTCTTCCATTTCCTTGTCTCCAACGATCAATTGGTAAGGAATCTTGCTGGTTTGTGAGGCACGGATCTTGAACTGCATTTTTTCATTGCGTTCGTCCACATCAGCACGAACACCGCGGTCACGGAGTTTCTTAGCCACTTCCCATGCGTAGTCCACGTGTTTTTCGTTAGAAACGGGGATGAGGGTTACTTGATGTGGTGCAAGCCATGTTGGGAAGGCACCCTTGTAGTTCTCAATCAAGATAGCTGTAAAGCGTTCCATGGTTGAGATAACCCCACGGTGAATCATAACTGGACGGTGTTCTTCACCATCAGCTCCGATGTATTTGAGATCGAAACGTTCTGGAAGCAAGAAGTCAAGCTGGATAGTAGAAAGGGTTTCTTCTTTTCCAAGGGCAGTCTTAACCTGGATATCCAATTTTGGTCCGTAGAAAGCTGCTTCACCTTCAGCTTCAAAGTAGTCCACGCCCATTTCGTCAAGCGCAGCACGAAGCATGGTTTGGGCATTTTCCCACATTTCATCGTTGTCAAAGTACTTGTGAGTATCTTGAGGGTCGCGAAGAGAGAGGCGGAAGCGGTATTCAGTCAAGTTAAAGTCTTCGTAAACGTCGATAATCAACTGAAGGGCACGTTGGAATTCTTCTTGGATTTGTTCAGGAGTAACAAAGAGGTGACCATCGTTGAGAGACATTTCACGCACACGTTGAAGACCAGTTAGGGCACCAGATTTTTCGTAACGGTGCATCATACCGATTTCAGCGATACGGATTGGCAATTCACGGTATGAGTGAACATGGTGTTTGTAGACTTGGATGTGGTGTGGGCAGTTCATTGGACGAAGGACAAATTCTTCACCGTCACCCATATCCATGGTTGGGAACATGTCTTCTTGGTAATGATCCCAGTGACCAGAAGTCTTGTAGAGTTCAACAGAAGCAAGTGGTGGAGTGTAAACGTGTTGGTAGCCAGAAGCCAACTCCTTGTCGACAATGTAGCGTTCCAATTCACGACGGATAGTCGCACCATTTGGCAACCAGAAAGGTAAACCTTGACCAACTTCTTGAGAAATCATGAAGAGGTCAAGCTCTTTACCAAGTTTGCGGTGGTCACGTTCTTTGGCTTCTTCACGCATTTGAAGGTAGTTCTTCAAGTCTTTTTTGTCAAACCAAGCTGTACCGTAGATACGTTGCATCATCGCATTGTCGCTATTTCCACGCCAGTAAGCACCTGCTACATGGAGAAGGTGGAAGATTTGGATGCGACCTGTTGAAGGAACGTGAGGTCCACGGCAGAGGTCTACATATTCGCCTTGACGGTAGATGGTCAACCCCCCCTCATCTTCTGAGTGCTCTTCAATCAATTCCAACTTGTAAGGGTCATTTTTGAAAATTTCACGTGCCTCATCCTTGGTCACTTCCTCACGGATGGATGGGAAGTTTTCTTTGACGATCTTCTTCATTTCTTCTTCGATACGAGGCAGGTCTTCGTTGGAGATTTGGCCAGCTTGATTGTCCGTATCGTAGTAGAAACCATCTTCAATCGCTGGACCAACACCCAAGTGAATATCTGGGAAGAGGCGACGAGCTGCTTGGGCGAACAAGTGAGCAGCTGAGTGGCGCAAGATTGGAAGGGCATCTTCGTGATCAGGCGTCACGATTTCGATGCTTCCATCTTCAGTGATAGCACGAGTCGTATCAATCAGTTTGCCATTGAATTTACCAGCCAAGGCCTTTTTAGCTAGGGAATTGCTGATACTTTGTGCAATTTCAAAAGTAGTCACGCCAGATTCGAATTCACGAACAGCGCCATCTGGGAAAGTAATCTTAATCATGATGTTCTCCTTTAAATTAATCTAAATTAATATCAATAATTGATGTTCTAAACTCATTCATTCTTATACGAAATAGAAGAGTTGAGGAAGTTAAAAAACCTACAAGAGATAGGACTATAAAAACATGTTTCCATAAGGGGAGTGTAGTTCCATCTACAATTGGATAGAGACGTATTGGATAGGTTGTCAATGCATTATAAAGATAAATCACTGCAGTCAAGCTACACAAGTATCCTATCTGAACTTTAAGTTTTGTCTTAGTAAGCATTAGGATGCTATAAAAGGGAATCCCAAAAAATAGAAGCGGTATCCCTAAGGCATAAAGGCTAATAAGAATGGTAACCGGTCCATCCCAAAACATTAGAGAGATAAATAGCAACATATATGTGACCAAATAAAATAATATTATACCGGTCTTAGAAAATAGGATTGTATTTCGACTCAATTAGCCTTCTCCCCTCAATTTTGGTTCAGCCTTTTAAATATGCTTAATCCAAAAAATAAAAAGCGACCTCCTCAAAAGGACGTCGCAACGTGGTTCCACCTTCATTTATGTTCCTCAAAAAAGAGGGACACCTCTGATTGGCTCTAACGTAGCCACCGTTTTATGTTTGCATAAAAAGTTCACCGAGTAGTCCCAAATCTATCCTCTACGCGATTTCCAGCCCCACGCGTTCTCTATCAGATTTCCTAGATTTGATATGTCTCTGACTAGTATTATAGCACGATTGAAAAAATTTGCAAGAACTTTTATTGGTTTTCAGCTCTGCTATTTTTCCTAGTAAATCGATAAATCAAGTGCCCTAAACCATTTCCAGCTAGTGAGCATAGGAAATAGACGGCATGATAAAGAGGAATCCACTCCTCAAAGGTGAAAATAGTCAGGAAAAATAAAAGGGCAACCAAGAAAGAAAAGCGCAGAGAAAATCCATACAAAGCTGCATAGAGCAAGGACACCAACAGGGTCGCCAGAGGAGAGTAGATAAGAGCATTTCCAACTACTAGCCTCTTACTTAAGATGGAATCCATGGGCACATACCGTAACAGTATATAAAAGACAAAATAGAAAAAGAAAAGGGGGAGCAAAAAGAAAATTTCTTTTTTATGGACTTTCATAAGAGCACCTCCGTTCATTAGGCCTTATGAGAAAGTTTATTCCCAATATTTCCGAATATTCTTAATCTGCTTCTTAGATGCTTTTATCATCCTAGTTGAGCTGTTGACCGGCAGTGACATGATTTTTCCTGGTAAATAGACAATGGTCTTGGCTAAGCGTTTGGCCATCGTTTCTTCAGGATTGAGATCATTATGAAAATCCTTGCTAATGGTCAAATCCAAATAGAATTCATAGATACGACGACCAAAATTCTCAGCGGAAATCTCGTATAATTTATCGGCTAGCTTTTTCTCGTCCATATCTGGTGTTGCCAAAATGGCCTCCAAAATAGCTCCCGCCAAATCCCGACTCTCGTAATAAAGCGTACCAAAGGTTTTATCGCTGATTACATTATCCAGATAAGGATTGCCATGGGCGATGATGGGCGTACCGCTGGCTAGACTTTCAAGATAAGTCAGCCCCTGCGTCTCACTGGTTGAGGCTGAGATAAAGAAATCTGCCGCCTTATAGTAGAGGGCCGTATCGCTTGGTGCAATCATCCCTGTAAAAATGACTGAATCCTCAATATGAAGCTGGGCTACCAAGGCTTTTAAGTCCTCAGCATAAGGCCCATCTCCGACAATGACCAACTTCACCTTGGCATTTTCTTCCAAAACCATCGGCAGTGCTTCAACAATCGCCTGGATATTTTTCTCGTAGGAAATCCTGGATAAACTGAGCAACATGACTTCATCTTCTGCTATTCCCAGCTTAAAGCGCAGTTTCTTGATGTCTTCCCGTGAAAGTTCTGGGCGCTCAAATTTGGCCAAGTCGATTCCTGTTGGGATAACCCGTTTTTCTGCCTTGATTTTGTAGCCGACCAAAAGATCGTAAACAATCTCAGAAGGACAAATGACCCCATCCAAATCGCTCATAAAACCACGCACGATGTACTTGACCATACTTGGACGAATGACCATGCCCTTGGCAAGATAGTGCACATAATCCTCATATTGGGTATGGTAGGTGTGAACCACTGGAATCCGCAGTTCCTTGGCAATCCAGATTCCCAAAAGGCCCAGCGAAAACTCTGTCTGGGTATGGATGATATCCAACTGATACTGACGAGCAATTTCTAAGGCGTTGGAAAAGCCACGATAAGCCACGCGCCGATCCTTAAAAGCGAAGAAAGGCACGCTGGGAATACGGATAATCTGCCAATCCTCATAGCGGTTGACATCCTTGTCCGTCGTAGTGAAAATAAAGACTTTATGACCTAGTTTCTCTAGCTCAGTCTTGAGGGTGCGAATGCTCGTCGCCACCCCGGAAACCTGAGGAAAATAGGTATCTGTAAAAAGACCAATCCGCATATCACATCTCCAAAACTGTTTGGTAAGCCTTGACTAACTGAAGTGCGACATCATCGATAGAGCGACTCTCCGCAACACGATAGCCCGCTTCACGTTTATCTACTTTTCCGTCAAGAACCTTACGAAGCGATTCGACAAACTCATCTACATTATGACAAAGCTCCGCCGACTCCTCATCAATCCAGCCATTATAAACAGGAATATCACGCAGAACTACGTGTTGGCCGCTGGCCAGGGCTTCTAGAACCACAATCCCTTCGGTCTCTTCATAAGACGGGAAAAAGAATGCATCGCTGCCTGACATGGCTCCTTGGAAGACTGCACCTTTGAAATAACCTGGAAATTCTACGTTTTCTGGATGATTAAAGAGGACAAGATCTCGAATCTTGCGCGGAATAAGCCAAAGATTGATAGAACCCAGCCAGATAAAGCGGACATCTGGCATTCTGCGAGCTACTTCGACAAAGTCCTCGATTCCTTTTCGTCTGAAATAAAGACCAGCACAGATTACGACTTTCTGCCCATCTGCAATCTGAAAATGTTTTTTAAAGACTTCTTCCTTGCGTTCATCTTTCTTGTATTTCGACAGGTCAATGCCGTTTGAGACAGCCATAATGGGCGTCGTCACACCGTAGGATTCAATCAATTTTTTTGAATACTCAGACGGAGTAATGATAAAATCCGCCATTTTATACATGTGCGCTAGATATTTGCCAAACAAAGGCGCAAAAAGATTAGAACCAATAAAAGAATTTTCAAAGTCTTCTTTTGTCGAATGTCCATGCATGATCACTTTTTTGCCTCCCCTCTTAGCTGCGTGAAGAAGAAGCAAACTACGAGGTCCGTAAGTGTTGATGTGCACGACATCATAATCTCCTAAAACATCTGTTGTATAAGGAATTCCTGCCAGATCCAATGCATGCATTTGATGCTGCAAGGCACGGCCGATGCCTGACTTTTCTAAAACAGACTTTCCTTCTAGATATAGTAATACTTTCATATCTTCTATTATACCAAAAGAAGCAAAAAAAGAAACGCCAAGGGAAGATTAGTACTTAATTCATGTAACTAGTCTTCCGCCAAGCATTTCTTGTAGCAATATCCTTTCTTGCTGGAATTCTATTCAATTTCTAATCAGACTAGTCCACCTTGACCACCAGCAGCTCAGCTCCCCCTAGTAGAATCAAATACTTGTCTACTTGGCTAAGGCCATAGGAACGACTGAGGGCTTCGGCATAGAGAGCCAGTTGAGATCGGTAGCGCTCCACCAAGTCTGCCGACTCATGATAGCGGTCAGTCTTATAGTCAAAGAGGACAATGCGGTCATCAAAAAGCAGGTAGCCATCCAAGATTCCCCGAACGACAAAGTTTTGACCGCTGGCTGGATCCTGCTTGAGCATGGCAAAAGGTGCTTCACGATGGAGACAATTAGCCTCCTGCTGGATTAGCTGACCTAGTTCTGTAGCGAAAAAGGCTTCAATCTTAGCTAAGTCAATCTTTTTCTTAATTACTGCATCTGCCTGAACCTGAGCCAAGGCTTGGCGAATGCTAGTCTTAGTGACAGGCTGATCCAGCGGAATCCTTTGCATGAGCTCATGGACAGCAGAACCGATTTGGGCTCCTGTGACTTGCTTCTTCTTTCCAAAATCAGGCAGTTCAAAAGTCAGCTGGGGCTGATAACTTCGAGGCGCATCCATAATGTCCAGCCCTTCTGAGTCCATGACTGGCTCATAGAACTTCTTGATTTGACTGGGCGTGCGGACACTAGGCAATTCAATAGCCGCTTGATAGAGACTGTTGAGCCGGTCTACATTCTCCAAGATATCCAGAGCTCGGCGGATATCTTCTGACTGACGGTTGCCCGTCAAATCATCTACTGGAATAGGATCAGCCTGCTCCACTACTCCAATCTGCTCGTCTGTCAGCTCCTGATCAGTTACAAAGCGGGTTTGATAAGCTAGATTTTCCTTTTCAAACACTGACTGAATAGCATAGAGCCAATCCTGAAAATTGGTCAGCTGGCTTCGGAGACTGCTAGATAAGCGACCATTTTGGCTAGTCCCCCACTTGCGCTCTTGGAGCTTAGCTTGCTTTCCCTTGCCGACCAGATAGAGCTTGGTTTCAGCCCGCGTCATGGCCACATAGAGCAGACGCATCTGCTCAGACAGGCTCGCCAGCTTGAGTTCTTCGGCATTCTGCTGATAAGGTAGGGTCTCCATGGAAATACGGATCTGCTTGGGCGCATGAGGATCCTGAGCCTCAACATCCACATCGGCCACATATTTGATTCCGATACCTTTTTGTCGGCTAAGGATAATAGCAGAGCTGCTATCCTGACGGTTGAAGGCCTTGTCCATATTGAGTAGAAAGACATATTTGAACTCCAGTCCCTTACTCTTATGGATAGTCATTAGCTGGACCGCATTTTTCGGAGCAGCCAGAGGGACACTAGCTAAATCGTGCTCATTTTTCAAAATTCGGTCAATCATGCTGATAAAGCGGGACAGGCCTTTGAAACTCGACTTTTCATAGTCGTTGGCCCGCAAGGACAGGGCGTAGAGATTAGCCTGACGCTGCTCACCGTTGGGCAGAGCCCCCACCATATCGTAGTAAAAACGATCCTGATAAATCTTCCAGATTAAATCATAGAGAGAATGGGTCTTGGAATAGCTGCGCCAGTCATTCAGCGTTTCCTGGAAGTGCTGCAGTTTCTTGCGCAATTCACCATGGATGAGCTGAGGTTCCAGACCTTGATCAGCCAGAGCATTCCTCAGCTTTTCATAGAGATTTTCCATAGACTTGGTACTGGAGGCTTGCAAGGCTAACCGAGCCAATTCATCCTCATCAAAGTCAAACATCGGCGACTTTAGAAGAGCGGTCAAGGCATAGTCATTGAGAGGATTGTTAATGGTCCGCAAGGTATCCAGCATCACCATAACCTCTACCGACTGGAGATAGTTAGTCTCACCGTCATCAGGCACAATCGGGATATGATGCCGATCAAACTCTGCCAAAATCAGATCATTGCGGGTCCGCGAAGCTGTCAGCAAGGTAATATCCTTGAAATCCACTCCTTCTTGGTTATGAAGACGGATAATTTCCTTGATTACCAAGGCCACCTCACCCGCTGAAATGCTGGGCAGACCTTGGTCAGAATCTTCTTCTTCGCTATCGGCACTACCATCATAAATCAGAAACTCCGCCTGATTGGCTGGATTAGGCTCCCGTTTGGCTGGATTTCCCGCAACCAAATAGTGGGTCTCATTGTAGTCAATCTCACCGACGTCCTCGTCCATGAGTCGCTTAAAAACATCATTGGTCGCTTCCAACACTTCGATGTGACTGCGGAAATTTTCCTTGAGGATAATCAGCTTACCCTGACTAGGATCGGCCTGATAGAGTTTAAATTTATCGTTAAAAATCTGCGGATCGGCCTGACGGAATCGATAGATAGATTGCTTAATATCGCCAACCATAAAGCGATTGTTTCCTCGAGCCAGCAATTCCAGCATTCGCTCCTGAGTATGGTTGGTGTCTTGGTACTCATCGACCATGACCTCATGGTACTTATCTTGATAAAAACGCCGCACTTCTGGATAATTTTCTAAAATCTCAATAGCAAAATGGCTGATGTCGCCAAATTCAAAGGCATTCTCTGCTACCTTGCGCTCCAAATAAGCTTGTGAGAAATCTCGGACAAAATCTCGCAACAAATCCAGTAGGGGAAGAGCTTCTGCCTGATGCTGCTCCATAAAATTCAGATGGTAAAGGCGGACATCCAGCTCTTTAATTCGCTCTATCAAGGGCTTACGGGCTTCATTATAAGCTTGTGCCAGCTCTTTTTTGAGCTCGTCCGCATTCTTACCAACTCGGGCAGTAAAAGCCTGATGGTTAGAGGTCTTGGCTAATTCTAAAAAGCGCTGAATCAGGTCTAGCAACTGCTCAGATCCAGTCTGCTCTGTCAGCTCAGCCAAGATATCTAAGGCCGCCTGAACATTTTCCTGATACTTAGCCCCAGCAAAGGCTTGACCTTCATGTGCCAGATGACTCTGGAAAAAATCTTCCAAATCCAGCAAAGACTGCCTAGCTCCAGACAGGATTCGCTCCCGCTCTGCTTCAAAATCACTGGTTTCATAGCCTAGAAGAAAGGTCTCTTCCAACCATTTTCGCGGATTGCTGGTAGACTGGAGAAAACTATAAATACTATAAATCTGCTGGCGGAAGCCAGAAATGTCCTTGCGCTTACCAGTGAAATTTTTGACCAAGCGACTGAATAATTCCTGCTGATCACTCTCATAGTAGGTATCGAAAAGCTGGTCAAAGACTTCATTTTGCAGAATAAGCTGCTCACTGGCCGACTGTAAAATCCGAAAATGCGGTGCCAACCCCAACAAATAGCCGTACTTATTGACTACTTTCTGTGTAAAAGCATCCATAGTACCAATATCCGCATTGCCAATCTCAGCTAACTGCTGAGCAAGATGCTGGCGGAGTTCCTGATCTGAAGTCTCCTTGAGTACCAGACTCAGCTCCTTCTCCAGTCGCTCCTTAAGCTCACCTGCTGCCTTGACAGTGAAGGTGGAGATGAAGAGTTGGCTGACCTCCACACCTCTGAGAATCTGGTCAATAATCCGCTGAACCATAACATAGGTCTTACCAGAGCCAGCCGAAGCCGAAACAAGAATATTCTGACCAGAGGAGTAGATAGCCTGGATCTGCTCTGGTGTGCGCTTTTGTGGCTTGTCAGAGGCAGCTTCCTCAGCCTGCTTGACTAGGATATCCTGCTCGTTTAAAAAGGGAATCCGTCTCATTTATCCAACTCCTCCTTGATTTTTTCTAGCCAGGCTTGACGTAGCTTCTCACCTGTCGGTCGTTTATCGTACTGCTCAAGATTTAGCTTGGTCAGCTGTCTAGCCTGCCCCAGATGGAGATTGGCTTCAAAGCCTGTAATGGCCTTAAACTGGTCCACGTAAGGGGCAATACTACGGCCATTTTCTGTATAAGGATTGATGGCAAAACGACCAGCTAAAATACCTTCTGCAGCTTGCTGATAGAGATAAGCATTATAAGCCAAAATCACTTCTAATTCTTCCTTTGTCAGCAGATTAACCTTGCTTTTCTCATAGTTAGGGCCCAAGTCCTTGGCCTGGTCAGCCAGAAAGAGGCCTTTGTAAACCTGACTTTTCATGACTTGTTTCACAGCCTCGTCCAGTGCCTTGGTGTCCTTGAGGCTGGATAGGGGCTCCGTCATCTGTAGGTACATGGCTCCGAAAATTCCCTTGTCCTCTTGGTATTCTGGCATTTCTCGGATAGCTGCTAGGTAGGTCGGCAGCTGGGAATTAAGCCCATTAAAGAACTTCTCAAAGCTGAATTTAGTATCGCCAGACTTGTAATCCACGACTCCCAGACTCCCCGTCTCTGTCAGCCGATCAATGCGGTCCACCTTGCCGCTCACCTGAAGAGCTCTGTCATTATCCAAAAGCAAGAAAGGCCGATCATCCCGACCAAAGTCAGTCTCCTTACCGATGACCTCCAGCCCATCCGACTGAGCCAAGATACGGCCAGTAGCCCGAGCTGTATCCAATAGCAATCGGCGGGCAAATTGGGTCTCCCCATTTTCACCATAGACCGTTTCAAACTCAGCCTCCCAGCTAGTCTCCTCCATAGCCCGTTGCAATCGAGTGTCGAAATCCTGCTCCTGCTGCTCCTTCATAACCTTTTCAAAGATTCGGTGGAGGAAAATCCCGTGGCTGCGCGCATCCGGCTGAATGGTCCATTCCTCCTGCAACCGCAAGACATACTTAAGAAAATAGGCATACTGGTTTTTAAAATATTCATTGAGGGCAGAAGCTGATAGTTTCAAAGGCTGCTCTGAAGGATAAAGTGCTTTGAGGGTTTCCGACTTGAGAGGCTTCGTTTTCAACTCCTTGCTGATCTGGGGAATGGAAATTCCCTCAGCTGCCAATTTCTTACGCAAGACTCGGATGGCCACCGCCCAGAAGGTCTGCTCCTCCGGCGTCCATTCGCGGTCAATATCCTCCTGATAGAGGTCAATCACGCGCGCCAACAGAGCCCGATAAGTCCCAATATCGTCACTACTAGCCTGTGGTCGCTTACTGATGATGGGTAGGGAAATAGGCGCTATTTCCAACTCTGTCAGATAGGAAGACATGGCATCTTCTACTTCATTGGTCAAAACAGGAGCAGACAAAACCAAATCTTCTGTCGCTGAATTGAGTAAAGATAGGGCGGCAAAGCGGTTTTTCTTGAGATTTTCTCTGCTAGCTACCTGCAACTCAGCCTCGTCCCCAGTTGCTTGGTTTAATTTCTGACGTTCTTCGTCACTGAGCAAACTTTTATTTTGCGCTAACTTGGGCAAGCGCTCCTGCGTCAATCCGATAGCATAGACATAAGGCGCAGCCATGGGCTCAATCAAATCATAGGACTGAACTGTCACCACATCCACTGTCGCTGGTACAACTCGGTATTTAGCCAGAAGCATACCAGACAGAATCAGAGCCAGAAAATCATCTATCCTGAGCTTGCTACCATCAAACACCTGCGCAAGCTGCTCTAAGACATGGCAAAAAGTCTTCCAGACTTCCTCCTGACGCTCTACTTCTTGCTGGCTTGCATCTTCCAGCAGACCAGTCAAATTGGCATCTAGGCGAACTTCTTTGATAAAGTTGGTAAATTTAGCCAAGAGACCAGTCGCTGTCTGACTGCGAGATTTGAAAAAGTCTAACAGAGGCGTGATAAGGCTCCGACGCATAGCATTGATACGCTTCAGGTCAAATTTCTCCTGACGGTTGATGGTGAAATCTCTCCCCAGCTTGGCTGCTCCTTTAATTTCCGCAAAGCGAAGGTACTGCTCAAAACTATCCAGATCCTCCTGACCCAAGCCGCCATACAGGCCGGTTTTTAAAAGATTGAGTAAATCTTCTGTCTGAAAATTATAGCGTTTCAGCCGTTCCAATGACTCTAAAAACTGGACCAAGGGATGCTGAGCCATGGATTCAGAACGCCCCAAATAAAAGGGAATCTGATACTGGTCAAAGATGGTCTTCAACTGGAGCTGGTAGGCCTCCACATCACCCAAAAGCAGTCGGATATCCTTGTAGCGGGCACCATCATGGAGCCGCTGACGGATGGACTTAGCTACATATTCCAGTTCTTCTTTTTGATTGCGTACCGACCAAATCTCTAGGTGAGAGCGATCCTGCGCAGTCAATTCCACTTGGGCTTCAGAAAAATCGTAGCGACTCTCTAAAATCTTGGAAATCTTACCAAAAGCATCATCAGGCTGACTCGAACCTCCTGCTAGATACTCTGGCTTGACCTGATAAGTTTGAGCCAGCTTAAGCAGAAAATCCACACTAGCCTGATAAAGATTACCCTCGCGAAAGGCTGCCCGGTAGGCTTTTTGGCTAGCATAAACTCCAATAATAATCTCCACTCCCTTGCGATGCAGCAAATCTACCAGATACTCTTCTTCTGCTGAAAAGCGAGTAAAGCCGTCAATAACCAGCGCGAGATTAGCCAATTCCCCATCCAAATCTCCAGCTAGAATATGCTGGGCAAAAATCGTGAGTTTAGAGGTCGCATCATAATTCCCCGACTTAAGAGCAGCAGAAAAAACCGTGAAAATCTTGAGTAAATCCTCGCGCTTCTCTGGCTCTTCTAGATGATTCAAATCCGCAAAAGTCATCTGGGCTGTCTGAAGCTCATGATAAAGGTCTAGCAGTTGCTGGATAAATTGTGCATCCTTCTTGATCCTCCCATAAACCTTTAGTTCTCGATCATCCATTTCCGATAAAATTCGGTAAAATAGCATACCTAGGCCAATGTCGTCCAAGGGCTGTCCATCTTGAACATCATTGAGGACAAAATAGCGAGCCATCTGGGCAAAACGCGTCACTGTAATGGCAAAGGAAGCCTGATTTTCCAATGCCTCCAAAACTGCTCGCTCCTTTTCAAAAGAAAGGGAGTTGGGCGCTATATAAAAGACCCGCTTGCCGGCCGCTGCCAAGTCCTGAGCTTGCTTAGCTAAATGCGCCGTCAAAGGACTGCGGATATCCGTATAAAGTAATTTCATACCGTCTCTTTTCAACAACAAAATATAAAAACATTATATCATGTTTGCGAGAAAAAGGCTTTGTCTAAAATAAAAAGCCCCGCCGAAGCGAGACTTTTCGTGTCTGATTTTATAATTGTTATCTGGGAACGAAATCGAATTAAGCTTCGATTTCAGTAACCATACCTGAACCAACAGTACGTCCACCTTCACGGATAGAGAAAGTAGTACCTTGTTCAACGGCGATTGGGTGGATCAACTCAACGTCGATAGTTACGTTATCACCAGGCATTACCATTTCAGTACCTGCTGGAAGTTCGATTGAACCTGTAACGTCAGTTGTACGGAAGTAGAACTGTGGACGGTAGTTGTTGAAGAATGGAGTGTGACGTCCACCTTCTTCTTTAGTAAGGATGTAAACTTCACCCTTGAATTTAGTGTGTGGGTTGATTGAACCTGGTTTAGCGATAACTTGACCACGTTCGATTTCATCACGTTGGATACCACGAAGAAGTACACCTACGTTGTCCCCTGCAAGACCTTCGTCAAGCTGTTTACGGAACATTTCAACACCAGTAACAACTGCTTTTTGGATTTCTTCTTTGATACCAACGATTTCGATTTCATCGTTGACACGAACAGTACCACGGTCGATACGTCCTGAAGCAACTGTACCACGACCAGTGATTGAGAATACGTCTTCGACTGGAAGAAGAAGAGGTTTGTCAGTATCACGTTCTGGTTCTGGGATGTACTCATCAACAGTGTTCATCAATTCCATGATGATGTCTTCGTACTTAGTATCACCTTCAAGAGCTTTAAGAGCTGAACCTTGGATAACTGGAAGATCGTCACCTGGGAAGTCGTATTCTGACAAGAGGTCACGGATTTCCATTTCAACCAATTCAAGCAATTCTTCGTCATCAACCAAGTCGATCTTGTTCATGAAGACGATAAGGTGTTTAACACCAACCTGACGTGAAAGAAGGATGTGCTCACGAGTTTGTGGCATTGGTCCGTCAGTTGAAGCTACTACAAGGATAGCTCCGTCCATTTGAGCGGCACCAGTGATCATGTTTTTAACGTAGTCCGCGTGTCCTGGAGCGTCGATGTGAGCGTAGTGACGTTTTTCAGTTTCGTACTCAACGTGCGCAGTGTTGATAGTGATACCGCGTTCGCGTTCTTCTGGAGCAGCATCGATAGACGCATAGTCTTTTGGTTGGTTAACTGATGAAGGCAAGCGACGTGCCAATACAGTTGTGATAGCTGCTGTCAAAGTAGTTTTACCGTGGTCAACGTGTCCGATAGTACCAATGTTAACGTGTGGTTTACTACGATCGTATTTTTCTTTTGCCATTTGAGTAAAAGCCTCCAATAAAATATATTTTATAGATAGACAGTAGGCAATACAGTCTAACTTTCCTTACTATTTTATCAAATTTTACTGAAAATGCAAGCCTTTTACACATTTTTTGTCAATTATTCCTTATCGAGCTTATAGTAAGGCTGATTGGGAACGGAAGCACCGATACTCGAAGCATAAATCCACTCTTTTCCTTCTAATTGAGTGAAATTTTCAGCTTTTCCTGTCAAGATGACACCGGAGAAAGTCAATTGATCCCGATTTTCTGGTTCACGAATATCTAGCTGTCCAAATTTCTTGAGATAGGCATCAACATCATTATACATGTTGTACCCACTAAGACTTGGGAAAAGATTTTTATCTGCCTTTTTCAGATAATCCAAGAAAGTCTGCTGCTCTTTCTTAGCCTCTTTTGCCTTCTTCCTAAAATCTAAGTCATAAGTAAAGAGAAGACTAGCATTAGCTCCATAGGTGAACTGGGGATCGGAAAACAGTTCAATACCTTTTTCACCACCTTCTGACTGGCTGCCAATCCAGTACCAGTTAATCTTGAGGTTGTTCGGTATCAGCTTCTGGATTTCCTTATAGGTATAAGCTTTATCAAAAGTCAAAGCTACTTCCACCAATTGATTTGGCATTTCTTTGACAGAAGCCAACTCCTTAGGCATAGAATTACTATCCTTTGTCCCCTTGGCATTGATATTATAGAAGACCGGATATTTTTGACGCAGGGTTCGCGTATAGGTCCCCGAGAGAGACAGATAAGTCCCTTCCGCAGTCGTATCTTTAAAAGCACCTATGAGAGAATAGTTTCCCTCATAGGAAGGATAAGCCACCTTCACTCCATCTAAATCTTTGAAACGATCAGAATGTAAGGTTCCTGAAAACAAAGAATTTTGAGTGTAGTAAAGACTGTCATAGTCAACATTAGGGTAGGCGATTTCCGACATAACTTCGTACTCTTTCTGCAAATTTCGACCATTACTCGAGGCTAATTCTATCAATCCCTTTCCTAGTAAAAGCAAAAAAGCTAAGGAGACAAGACTACTGATGGCAACTGTCTTCCAAAGTCGTTTCCGTTTACTTTTCTTCGCTAAAATTTCAAATGTTTCCATTTTTATATCCTTTCTTTTCCAATTTATGGCGGAGCTTAACTCGGTTACGCATGAGTTGCACTTTCACTTTACTTACAGAATACGACATAATATGAGCGATCTCCTTTACTGTAAAATTTTGGAAATAATAAAGATCCAAAAGCATTGCTTCCTTAGTTGGGAGTTCTTCTATCGTCGTCCTTAACAGCTCATAATGGTCGTTCTCAAATGGTTGAATCACATCTTGTTTGAAAAATTCCTTTTGCAAAATTTCTAGATAATGCTGATCGCGTCTATAGCGATCGATATAGCGGCGGATAGAAACCCGATACATCCAAGCTCGCATTTTCTCTGCTGGGATGACCAGATCAGTCTCTAACATTTTGACAAAAACATCCTGTACCACATCTTCTGCCTCGGCCTTAGAAGCTCCTGACTTTTGCAAGTAGAAGACGATCTCTCGAGCAAAGCTAATCAAGATGCTTTCGTATTCATCCAGTTTGATAATCTCACCTCCCCACAACTTCTCTTCAAATCTCTCCCTACTTGCATTCCTTTAAAAAGCAGAATAATAGTGAAAAGTCTTTCTAATCCAAAGCTCGCAGCTGCTACTTTTCATTTGATACTACTTTTCTCTATGCAATACTTTTCTATTCTTCCCCCTTTCTACTAGTATAACGAATAGAAAGACATTTTGGTTACAAAAGTTTAAAAGACGACAAAAAACCCCAGATAGATTGAAACTATCTAGGATTGATATCTTATAGATTTTATTGAGAGATTGACTCTGAGTTAGTGATTTGTTCAGAAGCATTTCCCAGAGCCTGTTCTGCAGTTTCAGCCTGAGACTGATGAGCTTCTACTGAATGAACTGATTCAGCTGGTTCTGAAACTGAGGCTGAGAATGCTGATTGGGTTGAATCTTGAGTTTGGGCTTGGCTAGCAGCAAACGGTTGAGTTGGCTGGTTCACTTGATTTTGACCAAAAGGTTGCTGAGGCTGGCTAAATTCTTGATTTTGAACTGGTGCTTGTTGCTGAGCAAATGGTTGCTCTTGGTTAACAGGCTGACTAAACTGTTGGTTTTGAGCTGGCTGTTGAACTTGACCAAATTGTTGGTTTTGTGTCGGCTGTTGTTGTCCTTGGAATCCAGGCTGAGCAAACTGTTGGTTTTGAACTGGTTGTTGAGCTTGACCAAATTGCTGACCTTGGAATCCTTGTTGACCATAAGGAGCTCCTTTAACTTGCTGAGCTGGTTTGCTAGCTTGGCAAAGCAAGACAATTAAAGCAATACTACATGGCAAGCTGACTAAAGCAGCTAGGATATTCAACACTGGAATGAAGGAAGCTAGTGAAGGCCCTACAGTGAGAAAAATAAATGCCCAATGGAAGCCAGCATCACGAAGACGACGAACAGCGATGGCAAGATTAGGAACGATTGTTGCAAGCCAATAGATGGCAAGTAAGAACATTATGAACACAGCCAAACCAGCGCCAGCCGTAGCTCCAGATAAATCTGGTTCATAATCGTATAGTCCTGCATAATAAACTTCACTAAAAAGCGGAATGAGAAAACCAAAAAGGGCAATCAACGAAAATGGTAAGGTAATCAAAAAATGACATAGGACAACCCACCAGTAATCCGAACGGCTTGAACGACCACTAAAGTCTGCATAACGAGTCCAAAATTTTTTATAAGCAGAAAACATAGAAATCTCCTCTAAATTTTTATTAACAGAATTCATTGTATCATAATTTTAGCTCGAAATCAAGGTAAGTTAATCTTGGCTCACTCTCAGAGCAAGGAAACAGGGGTTACTTTACCGTTTCGATTTCCCATGAATCCCAGCCACTGAAGCGAATAGCTCCTTGTTCATCTGTACGAAAAATCTGTGTCTGAATGTTCTCAAATCTGTCCAGAGTTTCCCGGTGAGGATGCTTGTAGCGGTTATTCTTACCGGCAGAAATGAGGGCAATTTTGGGCTGAAGCTGATGTAAAAATTCTGGGCTGGAGGAGCCCTTAGAACCGTGGTGTCCTGCTTTTAAAACATCCACCTTGAGTTGCGGAAAATGCCGCATCAAGCTAGCTTCGCCTTTCTCCTCTAAGTCTCCCGTAAACAAAAAACTGGTTCCAAAAAATTGTCCATATAAGACGACAGAGTCGTCATTACTGCCGTCGCCCGTCTCCTCAGGATAAAGAACTTGCAGTGCTCCATCAAAAATTGGAAGGCTATCTCCTACTTCTACCGCATGAACTCCCGTCTGCATCCGCTCCAATTTCTCCACAAAATCCGACTGGGTCAAACTTCCCTTAGATACGTAAATTTCCTTTATAGAAAAATGCTTGGCTACTTCCAGCATATCGCCTATATGGTCCGTATCGGTGTGGGTCAAAACCAGCACATCCAAGCGGCTCACTCCCCGACTTTTCAGATAGGGAATCAAGGTCTTTTCTGCATTTGTCGAAGAAATCCGCTTCTGCCAGGCTTCTTTCTTGCCAATTTCAACTCGACCACCCACATCAATCAGAACAGATTTCCCCCGCCAATCGCGCAAGAAAATGCTATCTCCCTGCCCAATATCAATGACTGTAATTTCATTTTGTAGAGGATGTTTAGTAAGGAAAAATAGCAGAGCAAGAACCAAGCTAAGTAAGGTCACAACTTTCTTCTGTCTGCGAAAATCATAGAGCAAGCCAAGTGTGATAAGCAGGCCTAGCATCATCCAGATAGATGGCTGACCAAAAGCCACTGGCCGTGAGGAAATAGACGCCGTCCAACGAATCAACTCTTCCAGCAGTTCAAACAAGACATTGACCTGAGTGATTTTCAAAAGAGGTGATAGGACAAAAATAAAGGTCAGGGCTGGAAGCATAAAAAGATCAAAAACGACTGAGAATAGAAAAGTCAGCAGAACAGACCAAGGCTGAAATTCAGAAAAATAGAAAATCAGAATCGGCAAAATTCCCAGTGAAATGGTCAAACTTTCTGCCAGCACCTTTCTCATAGGAGGCAAATGTTCAAAATCCATGACAGAGATGACAAAAGCATAGGCACAGGAAAGAACGCCACCCGTCGTCAAGAGAAAATTTGGCATGAAAATGGCTAATAGCATGATTGTCAAAGCAAAGTTGTCCAGCTTAGTCACACCAAACTGCGAGAGCAGCTTTTGCACTAAACTCCTCACGACTGATACTGAAAAGCCCGTCAAACCTGCATAGATAAAGGAAAAAGGGAGCTGTATCCAATCGACAGTTTCTCTTTTTAAACCAGATTTGAGGAGAATCCTGCGAAAACCATCCATGAAATAGCCGACCTGCATCCCAGATAGGGCAAAGAGATGGATAATCCCCAGACTGGAATAAAGTTCATTCATCTCAGCAAAATCTGTATCCAAATCACCAAACAAAAGTCCAGTCATATAGTGGCTCATGGGGCTAGGAAAATTTGCCTTGATATAAACCAAGGCTTTTCTGCGCCAGACCGACAGCCAGTCCCAAGGATTAAGACTGCTAAAATGCTGACTGGACTTGATTTGATTGATTTTCAAAATCCTGTAAATCCCTTGCGTTTTTAGATAAGCCCGATAGTCAAAGCCTGAAAAATTGCGTTGATCTTCTGCTAAACTGAGCTCTCCATCAATCTCCAAAAGCAGTTGATCGCTCAGCTTTTGAAAAGCGATTTTTTCCTTTTCTGACTGGATTTTATAAAAGGCCTGATAAGTTCGACCATTAGAATGACCGCGAAAAGAAAGCGAGTCGCCATTGACTTTAATTGTATCTGGCTTCATCACAATGGCAGAAATAGTTTCCGGTTCATCTTGAAAGGCTTGATTAGCCATTTCTCTCCGAAATAGGAAAAATCCTGTAAAGAGACTCAAGAACACCAAAACAAGCAGACTATTTCTAGTCGAATAAAGCCAAAAGAGCCGAACAAGAAGGACTGCCAAACCTAGATAAGTTGGCAGACTGCCTGTGTAAACTGCAAAGTAGGCCAGCACCAGCAAAAGACAAAAATAGATGGGTTTGATAGGAAATTTATTTATCCACTGTGACATAGTCTTTTAATTTTTCTAAGGTTTTTGCACCGATTCCTAAAACATTTTTCAGCTCATCTACTGACTTAAACTTGCCATTGGCTTCCCGATAAGCGATGATATCTTGCGCTTTCTTTTGACCGATGCCTGAAACTGTCTGAAGTTCAGCTTCGGTCGCCGTATTGAGATTGACCAAGCCAGACTTCCCTTTTGCCGTTTCTCCATTTCCAGCGGGCGTCTGACTAGCTTGCGTCACATCTGCCCCTTCCTCACCGACTTTAGCTACATAGACAACTGCCTCATCTGTTAATTTTTGTGCTTGGTTGATAGATTTTGACTCGGCATCTGGCAATAGGCCACCTGCTTTTTGTAGAGCATCGTGCACACGCGCTCCTGCCTGCAACTGATAAACTCCTGGATTTTTGACAGCTCCTTTGACATCAACGGTGACTTCTTTCTCAGATTCCTCTGGATCCATATCTTTTTCTGAGTCTATTTTTTCTTGATTCGCACTTCTTTTTTCTGCATTGGTTTCAGATGAAGCTGATGTCACCATTTCCTGAGCCAGTGCGCTGACCTGATTCTGTGGCTGAGGATTGCCCTTCAGCAAGAAAAAGCCAGCCAAGACGACTCCTATCAAAGAAAGTCCAACAAAAATCTTGTATTCCTTTAATTTTTCAACTATTTCTTCAAACATATTTTTTCTCCTTTATCTTTATATTCGTAAAAAATTCAAAAAAATATGACAAAGCAAGAGAATTTTCAGCTTATCATATTTTAAAATCTTTATTTTGCAAGAAGTAGTAGATAGAAAGGACATTGATGAAAATAGAAGCTGTAATATCAATCTGCTTTGCTTATCCTGTATATCCAAGCTTCTAACTTTTTAGCTCTGCTATGTAAAAAAACCAGATTTGCCAAAAGAAAAGCCATCACAAGCACGCTTAGAATCAGAAGCAGCGGCCAAGAAACTGACTGCTGACTCAGATAAAGGACAAAGACTAAGATGAGTATAGGAAAAGTCGTCAAAGCTGTGAAGCCGCCCGGTACCCAGCGACGAAAGCGAAACACTTGCATAATATGGACCAGCAGATGGAGGGTATGACAGAAACCAATAGCCAAAGCCAGCTCGGGAATGCGAAATAGAATGGCAAGCAGCAAGAGAATAAAAGCCAGTAAAAATTCCTCCGCAATCATCAGAGCAATGCTTTCAGCAGAAAGATAACTTCCTCTTTTGGCAATGAACATCTCCTTTTGATAGCCTTGATGGTTTTGATTCTGAGAAATCCAAGGCCGAATCAGGATAATCTCATCAAACTCGTGCAGCATAAACAGTGATAAGGTTACAAAAGATAAAAAAGCAAGAGACATAGCATCCTCCTTATAAAACATACCAACATTATAGCTCACTCGCATAAAAAAATCAGCTCCCAAGCAAGATTGCTAAGGAAGCTGATTCGTATCTTATTTTCTATGCTTATCTGGATCCCAGACAAAGCTTGCAAGGAAACTAAAAATGAAAGTTAGAATACCAATCAATGCTGCTGGAATAAAGGCAATTGCTCGTAAAATCCGCCAGAAGATATTTGGTTTTTTACCTGTCTGGTAGGGCGCTACTTCTGCATCCAAGCGGTCAAACTCTGCCTGAATCCGACGAGCCACTTCTTCCACTCCTTCATCGTTCATCTTTTTGATATCAGAAATATCAATTGGATTGCCGAAGTTCATATCCACGCGCTCCCCAGCTGCCAAACCTTTGAGGCTCATGGGACCAGCATAGACAACTGGCATGATCCGAACCTTAGCCATCTTAGCAATCACTGCCACTCCTCCCTTGACATCCGTAGAATGGCGGCTGCCGCTCGGGAACATAATAAGGGAACGATTGCTCTTTTTCAGCATATTGACAGGGTATTTGATAGCTGACGGACCAGGATTTTCCCGGTCGATAGGAAAGGCACCACACATGCGAATCCACCAGCCGAACACGCGATTTTCAAAGAGCTGTTTCTTGGCCATGAAAATGAACTGCTTGGGCTTGGTCGCAAAAGCCATGTAAACTGGATCCCACCATGTCCGGTGAGGGGCAACCAAGATATAGTTTTCATCTTGTGAAGGAATCTTCTCTTTATTATGGTAATGGGCATTGCCATTCAAAGCCCAGAGGATAAAAATTACCAATCCTCGCAAATAGGTATAAAACATAAACTCTCCTTATTTCAAACTGTGATTGTACTTGAAATTTATTACATCCTTTCCCATTATACCCTATACCCTTATAGTCTGCAATATTTTTCCAAACTTTGGCTGTAACAGCTGATTTCGATAGCTATTTCTATAAAAAAATGGTATCATTATTTTCATGAATAAGAAAGAATTAATTGGTTTAAACCAAACCCAAGTAGATGAAAAGATTTCGCAGGGCTTGACCAACGATTTTACAAGTGACACCAGTACTAGTAACTGGCAAATCGTTAAGCGGAATGTTTTCACCCTTTTTAATGCCCTAAACTTTGTAATTGCTCTGGCCTTGGTCTCTGTCCAAGCTTGGAGCAATCTGGTCTTCTTCGCAGTCATCAGCTTTAACGCCGTCACTGGTATTATTACGGAGCTGCGGGCCAAGCACATGATTGACAAGCTCAATTTGGTAAGCCGAGAGCTGGTCACAGTCATCCGCGACGGCCAGGAAGTCAAGATTCAGCCAGAAGAAATTGTACTGGGCGATCTGATCAAGCTGTCAGCCGGCGAGCAAATTCCCAGTGATGCCCATGTAGTAGAGGGTGTTGCCGAGGCCAATGAAGCCATGCTGACAGGTGAGAGTGATTTGGTTCTCAAGGAAGAAGGCGCTGAGCTGCTGTCTGGTAGCTTTCTGGCCAGTGGGCAGATCTATGCTGAGGTGCATCATGTCGGTGCAGACAACTATGCTAACAAGCTTATGACTGAGGCTAAAACACTCAAGCCTATCAACTCGCGTATTCTTTACAATCTTGGGAAAATTTCCCGCTTTACCGGAAAAATCATTATTCCTTTCGGAATGGCTCTCTTCTTTGAAGCCCTAATGATAAAGGGATTGCCTGTAAAAAACTCTGTCATTACTAGCTCGACAGCTCTTTTGGGTATGCTGCCTAAGGGAATCGCTCTGCTAACAGTCACGTCACTCCTGACAGCTGTCATCAAGCTAGGTATGCGCAAGGTTCTTGTTCAGGAAATGTATTCTGTTGAGACCTTGGCTCGAGTCGATACCCTCTGTCTGGACAAGACCGGGACAATTACCCAAGGTAAGATGACTGTTGAAGCCTTGCATAGCCTGTCAGACAAGTTTTCTGATGATACCGTTGGTCAAATCTTGGCAGCCTACATCCAAACCAGCGAGGATAATAACCCAACTTCTCAGGCCATCCGCAAGGGCTACGGCCATTTAGAGCACAACTATACTAGCGACAATGTCATCCCATTTTCTAGTGACCGAAAATGGGGCGCTATGTATTTATCCAGTGTCGGAACCATCTTTCTGGGAGCGCCCGAAATGCTACTGGACAGCAATCCTGCAGCGGTTGGAGAGGCCCAAAAACGCGGATCGCGGGTTTTGGTGCTGGCTCACAGCGACCAAGTGCTAGACAAACACAGTATCCAACTGCCTGAAGATATGACCGCTTTAGCTGTTCTGGAAATCACTGATCCTATCCGTGAGGGAGCGGCTGAGACGCTGGACTACCTGCGCTCTCAGGATGTTGATCTGAAAATCATCTCTGGTGACAATCCAGTGACTGTTTCACATATCGCGAGCCAGGCTGGATTTGCCAACTACGATAGCTACATCGACTGTTCTAAAATCAGCGATCAAGAACTTGTTGAGCAAGCAGAAGAAACAGCCATCTTCGGCCGTGTTTCTCCTCATCAGAAGAAACTGCTGATCCAGACTCTTAAAGCCGCTGGTCGGACAACAGCCATGACCGGAGATGGTGTTAATGATATCTTGGCCTTGCGTGAAGCAGACTGTTCCATCGTCATGGCCGAGGGAGACCCCGCAACTCGGCAAATTGCTAACTTGGTTCTTCTGAACTCCGACTTTAACGATGTCCCTGAGATTCTTTTTGAAGGCCGCCGGGTCGTTAACAATATCGGCCGGATTGCTCCGATTTTCTTCATCAAGACCATTTATTCCTTTATCCTGGCTATCATCTGTATTGCCAGTATCCTGCTAGGAAAACCGGAATACCTCTTGATTTTCCCATTCATTCCGATTCAAATCACCTTGATTGACCAGTTTGTCGAAGGTTTCCCACCCTTTGTCCTCACTTTTGAGCGCAATATCAAACCAGTTGAAAAGCACTTCCTCAAACGCTCCCTACAGCTGGCTCTGCCAAGCTCCCTCATGATTATCTTCAGCGTGCTATTTGTCCGTATCTGGGGCAGCAGCCATGGCTGGAGCAACATAGAAATGTCCACCCTGACCTACTACTTGCTAGGCAGCATCAGCTTCTTGTCAGTCATTCGGGCCTGCCTGCCACTCAACCTCTGGCGCGCTCTTCTGATCATTTTTTCAGTCGCAGGCTTCTATCTATCCGCCTTTGTCCTGCAACACCTTTTGGAAATTGCAACGCTGACAGCCGCAACCTTGCCAGTCTATCTGATTCTCATGGTTTTCTTTATCGGAATTTTCATCGCTTGCACCATCAAGCAAAAATATGAATTCAACTAAAATTCGCACCTGACTGTTTCTGTCAGGTGTTTTTTCCTATAAAATTTCTCTTTCTTCTTTGGAATGGCACTTAATCATGCTATAATGTTGGTATGACAGAAACAAAATTAAAAGACGGAGAAAGAGTTAATCAGCTCTTTTCCACTGATATTAAAATCATTCAAAATAGCGAGGTTTTTAGCTATTCAGTCGATAGTGTCCTGCTTTCTCGCTTTCCAAAATTACCCAAACGAGGGCTCATCGTTGATCTCTGCGCTGGAAACGGGGCTGTTGGTCTCTTTGCTAGCACACGGACTCAGGCCCAGATTCTAGCGGTGGAAATTCAGGAACGTTTGGCAGATATGGCCCAGCGTTCCATTGAATTAAATAACCTTACTCAACAGATGCAGGTCATCCATGATGACTTGAAAAATCTAGGCAACCACATCTCTGGCAGTAAGGTTGACATCATTCTCTGCAATCCTCCCTATTTCAAGGTCGATGAACATTCCAATCTCAACGGCAGTGAGCATTATCTGCTAGCGCGTCACGAAGTTGCTACGAATTTAGAAGAAATTTGCACGATTGCCCAGCGAGTTCTCAAGTCCAATGGTCGCTTAGCAATGGTTCACCGTCCTGACCGATTTTTGGATATTTTAGAAACTATGAAAAACCATAATCTAGCGCCCAAGCGCATCCAGTTTGTCTATCCCAAGCAGGGGAGAGAAGCCAATATGCTCTTAATCGAGGCTATTAAAGATGGTTCACCAGACGGCCTGAAAATCCTCCCACCTCTCTTTATCCACGAGCAAGACGGCAGCTATACACCAGAAATTCAAGAGATTTACTATGGAAAATAAAGCCTATATGTATGTCCTTGAATGCGGAGACGGCACCCTCTACACAGGCTATACTACCGATGTAGAAGCTCGTCTCAAAACACATCAGTCTGGAAAAGGAGCCAAGTACACTCGCGCCCGATTGCCCGTCACACTCATCTATCAAGAGGAACATCCCGACAAATCTGCAGCCATGTCGGCTGAAGCTCTTTTCAAAAAGAAGAAACGAGCTGAAAAACTAGCTTATATAGAAGAAAAACGTAGTAAGTCCTGAAACTTACTACGTTTTTTGATTTCTACATTCAAGATTAAATTAGATGCGTTCTTTCCATGAAGTCGCTGTTGTTTGAAGAACCTTGTTGAGTTCATCAATGTTCTCAAATCCAGTTGTGCGAAGCCATTCACGAGCTGCTGCCTCACCGTCTTTGATGTAAGCTTCAACTGATCCTGCCCAGGTTGCACGGCCACAAAGAACTCCATTGAAGTTTGCGCCTGATTCGTGGGCAAAGACAAGAGTTTCTTGGAAGAGTTTAGCTGATACACCCGCACTCAAGTAGATGTATGGCAAGTTAGTTGCTTCATCTTGTGCTTTGAAGAAAGCTGCTGCTTCTTCACGAGTATGCACGATTTCACCATCGCCAAAGCCTTCAACGTATTTGACATTGACTGGAACTTCCACTTTCAAGACATCGATGTTAAAGCGTGGGTCTGAGAAAACCTTCATGGCACCGATAACCTTGTGTGGTTTCACTTTTGCGTATTCAGCAGAGCCAGCGTCAGCGATTTTTTCATCGTAAGCGAGGATTTCAAGGAAGAATGGAATATCTTCTGCCACACACTCAGAACCAATGCGTTCGATGTAGGCTTGTTTTTGTTGGTTGAGTTCGTCAGAACTGTCTACGTCATAGTAAAGCAAGAATTTGACTGCATCTGCACCTTGTTCCTTGATACGTTTGGCAGACCAAATATCCAAGCAGTCTGGCAAGCGTTTGGTGCTAGTTGTGTCATAACCTGTTTTCTCATAAGCAAGAAGAAGACCAGCATTAGCATCAAGCGCTTTTGTAGCTGGAAGTCCATACTCAGGGTCAAGAAGCATAGAGGATGCGTGTTTAGTCAATTCATCTGCTACCAAGACTTTGAGTTCTTCCATTTGAGCAACTGTTGGTTCTTCTGTTTGGTATTGAGCCATGAGGCGTTTCAAAGCACCACGTTGGTCAAAGGCAAGAGCTGAGATGATGCCGTTCTCGTCAGAGAGTTTTTCCAAATATTTGCGTTTTTGTTCTGTTAAAGCCATTTTATACCTCTTTTACTATTAATTGATCATATAGAGCTTGATAGTTGGCCATATTGACATGACCTGTCATTTTTTCTTGAGCATTGAGCATACCAAGGACATTTGCCTTGATGAGAAGTTCTGCATCTGATTCCTTATGAAGAAGTCCTGATGAAATGCCTGCAACAGTAGAATCTCCAGATCCGACAGGATTGACTACCTGAATTCTTGGAATATCTACCTTGTAGAAAGTATCACCATGTTTAGCAAAAGCACCATTGGCACCAAGTGAAACGATAATCCACTCAATCCCTGCAAATAAAGGTTCTTGAAGAACTTCTTTTAATTCATCCAAATCTTCTGAAACTTCTTTCCCAAGAAGTTGAGACAACTCTTCGTTATTTGGTTTGATTACTGTTGGTTTGTGTGGTGATGCAAGAACCGCCTGAAGTGCTGCACCAGAGCAGTCCAGAACAACTGGTTTTCCTGCTCGATTAGCAAGTTCTACCAAGTTTGCATAGTAGTCAACTGGAAGACCTGCTGGAAGACTACCAGAGATAGCCACTACTTCCACAGTGTCAAGAAGATTTTCAAAATGAGCCAAGAAATCTTGCCCTTCTTGTTCCAGAACTTCGGGCCCTTTCTCAAGAATTTCTGTTTGGTTGTCTCCGTGTAGAATAGCGATACAGTTACGAGTCTCTCCTTGAATGGAGAAGAAATCTTTCGTTACTTTATCATCGATATGTTCTACCAAAAATTCACCAAGTTTACCACCGACCAAACCAGTAGCAGCAACAGAATCACCAAATTCTGAAAGAACTCGTGTAACATTGAGACCTTTACCACCAGCTGTTTTTGTCACGTCCACCACACGGTTGACAGTGTCAATTTTTAATTCATCCAAAGGATAAGAAATATCAATGGATGGATTCATTGTGACTGTTAAAATCATGCGTCACCTCTTAGTCGTGGTATTCACCGCGATCCCATTTTTCAAGGAATTCTGTAAAGAAGTTTGCATCTGCTTGATGAGCATTGTGAGTTTCAACGTGCTCGATTTTAGCGATCAATTTTTTGTTTTCTTCTGATGGTTTGTATTCAGCATTGATGAAAGCTTCGATGATATCACACATGAGCAATTCACCAGTGATTTTTCCACCAAAACCAATAACGTTGGCATTCAACTGTTCTTTAGCGTAAAGAGCTGTTGTCATATCACGAACCAAAGCAGAACGGACTCCAGGAACTTTATTTACAGCGTTGTTGATACCAACTCCAGTACCACAGATACATACCCCAAGATCAGCTTGACCGCTAGTTACAGCTTCACCGACTTTTTTACCAAAAATTGGGTAGTGAGTACGTGTATGATCATAGGTACCAAAGTCAATGACTTCATATCCTTTTGATTTCAAAAATTCTGAAACCGCCATTTTTTCATCTGTTACGATGTGGTCACATCCAATTGCAATTCTCATTAGTTATTCCCTCCGATTAATTATATAAATCTCATATCATTTATCCTTACTCAAGAAAAATCAAGATTAGCTTAGGAAGCGAGCTGCGAGCATAACTGAAGTTAGCTAAAGGGAGCTGACGACAGATTATCTTGATTTTTGAAGAGTATTAGCACATTTTGTTCAACATATCGACCCGAATTTGGTGACGTCCACCGTCGTATTTACCATTAACAAAACCTTTAGCAATGTTTTTCGCCAATTCATCACCAACAGTTTCTGCTCCCATAGTAATCATACGTGAGTTGTTGTGTCCACGAGTCATATAAGCTGAACGTTCATCAGATACTTCTGCGGCAACCATTCCTTTAATCTTAGTTGCAACCATGAACGGACCAGCACCATAGGCATCAATCACGATACCAAGGTTTTGTTCTTCTTTGTTTACTTCTGCAGCAACAGCAAGAGTCACATCAACAAAGTCTTGACCTTCAGCCGTAACATCCACTACGTGGAAGTTTTCTTTTTCCAAGAAGTCTTTCACAACTTCTTTCAATCTCAAACCTGCAGCATCTGCACCAATGATAATAGACATATTAAGTCCTCCTTTAATTTTCTATATAATGAACTAAAATGTTTTAAAACATTAAACGTTATTTGATTCACAAGTTTATAATACAACATTTTGTGTTCGTTGTCAACATTATATGTTTGTTTTTAAACATTTTTAAAATTTTTCTTTAAAAAATAGTAATATCAAATCCAATTTCTTCTTTTTCTCCTGCTGGGAGTAGACGGACATTTTTCTTGCTTTCTAAATAATCTCCCTCTTCTAACGAGGTCGACAAGCCTGACCAAGGTTCCAAGGCTATAAATGGTCCTTTGTTAATAGTTGACCAGATGATTAGATTTGGAAATTCTTGAAAATCCAAACGTAACCCTTTATCATGATTCCGAGAACGAAGAGCAACAGTCCGCGATTTTAGCTCATCAAGAGTCACTGCATCTTTAGCAAAGATAGCATAGCCCAAATTTAGTTCTTTTTGATGATCTAGGAAACTTGAACGTTCGAGAAAGTTCAACATACCAGTTTCAGGATAAGAGAGAGGAACACTGCAGGTTTCTTCCTCTTCAAACTCCAAATAGTAATCCTCATACTTTTCATCATCAAGTAAAGGGCAGTTAAAGCCGGGATGGCCTCCGATGAAGTACGGCATGTCGCCACTATCTCCAAGATTTTCTACGATATACTGGGTGCGAAGCTTCTTACCAGTCAAGCTATAGCGAATCGATAAGCGGAAATGATAGGGATAGTTCTGAAACATCTCCTCTGTGTCCTCAATAGCAAAAGTCACACTCGTATCCGTTTGTTCAACCAATTCAAATTCTTTCTTGCGAACGAGACCATGCCGAGGAATGACTCCACTCGCTTCTTGACCATCTTTTAATGCATAGTGAGCAGTGTCATTACGCAAACTCCCGCAAATGGGGAAAAGAACTGGAGCTTGACCACTCCAATAGGTCGCATCACCCTGCCAGAGGTATTCTACACCATCCTTATCCTTGATTGAAGAAAGTGCTCCTCCCAATTTCTCAAACTGCACTGTCAATTCATAGTTTTCTAGCGCGATCACCATCCAAATCTCCTCTCTACTTCAGAGAAAAAGCAGGCTTCTGACTTCTCTCTGCTTAGCCTTTTCTATTTATTACATAGGAAAAGCTAGATTATCAACATTCCCATTTGGAAATGGACAATCTAGCTTCCCTAGTCTTACAATATTTAACAATAGTTAACGGATATTATTTCGCTTTTGCTGCATATTCTGCATTCCGTTTGATCATTTGCTTTCTGTACCAAGCAAAGATTCCAATATAAGCACCAAGGAAGACAATAGCACCAATGATAGCTTTAATATCACCTGTAGTAGTATTACCAATAGTCCAGCCCAAGAGTTTTTCGATTGGTCCTTCAAGTGTTGAATGAGTGATCAATTGAGACTGGCTAACTCCTTCAGGGAAGGCACCTACGCCTTTAGCAAGTTCTGTTGCAAACGGTGCAATCAGGGTACCTGAAAGAAGGAAGAGTGGTAACAAGAGTGTTCCAAAGACAATCATACGAAGCAATTTACCACGAGTAACAACCAGAAGGGCAGGTGTCACACCCATTGCGATGATACCAGCCAATGGCAAGATACCGTTCCCTACATTAGAAAGCAGAACTGCTTCAATCAACATGATTGGGGCAAGTACGTTAGCGCAGGCCCAGATTTCTGCACGACCAGCGATAAATGGCCAGTCAAGACCGATGTTGAATTTACGTCCTTGAAGACGCTTTGTTGCTACGTTAGTAATACCTTGTGAAAGTGGTTCCACGGCTGCGATAAACCATGATCCGATAAGTGAGAAGAGCTCCAAGCAGACACCGGCAGTCAAACCGAGAGACAACCATCCTTTAATAACCAATTGCCATGTGTTACCATCTTCTACACCTGCTACTGGGTGCGGAGTTCCCATGATACCGATAACTATACCGAGAAGGAAACCGATGAAGAATTTAGATCCCCAGAAACCGATTTTCTTGTTCAAAGCGGCAGCATCAAAGTCATATTTGTCCAACCCAGGGAAGAATTTGTCAAAAATCTTATCCAAAACCATGATAACAGGGTTCATCATGTAGTTCATGTGAGTTGAAGTCATTGGTGATGAACTTGGCGCATTCAACAAATCATCAAAAGTTGGTTTCATCAAGTCAGAGTTGATAATCTTCAAGACACCAACCAAGACAACTGCTAAAGTTGCAATCAAAAGTGATACGGCAGGACTTACATGGCTCTTATCTGCATACCATTTGATGAGCAAGCCAGTGATTGACAAGTGCCAAATATCAAAGATATCCACATCCAATGTATCTGTTTTCTTTATAGCTAACATCACAACATTGACAATGAGCATGATGAGCAAGAAGTACAAGGTCCATGGAGAACCCCAAGTGATAGTTGCAAGCGGTGCCCAACCAACGTCAGTGATGTTCAACTGAATACCAGTGTTTTCAACGAATTTAGCAAGTGAAGCTGAGAAAGCTCCGTTAAGCATACCGATGATGGCACCGATACCAGTAAGAGCGATGGCAAGTTTGATACCACCTTCAAGCGCTTTGGAGAATTTCACTCCAAAAAGTAAAGCCAATACTGTCAAGATGATCAGCATGATGATAGGACCACCCATATCTAAGATGGGTTTAAAAATCTTATTGGCTAGGTCAATAATGACATCCATAATAATTCCTCCCTTTTTTTGTTATATGAATGTTAACAAGATAAAGAATAGATTAACTTAGTCCGTGCTCTTTAATAGCTGCTTCAATATTGTCAAACACTGGAGCGCTCATTGCAGGAATACGGAACAAGATTGGTCCAGCTTCGATAACTGGGATTCCTGGTTCAAAACCAAGATCTGTTGCAGCGATTGGCGTGAAGATATCATAACCTTGCATTAGATCTTCATTGACATCCTTAACCATCACGGCATCACAATGTACATCATAACCGCGGTTTGACAACTCTTCCTCAAGAGCACTCTTGATTTGGTGACTTGAGTTTACCCCTGCTCCGCAGGCTGCTAAAATTTTAATCATAATAAAATCCTCCGATTTATTTATTTAATAACTTTTGAAATATATTGGAACAACTCTTCTTTTGAGTTCAAAGAAGCTAAACCAGCTAGATTTCCTTCGCTAGTGAAGAAATCCATTAACTGTGCTAAGATATTGGTCTGGCTTGAGCTAGAGTTGTTGATAATAAAGAACAAGAGAGACACTTCAACGGTTTGCGTAGGAGAAATCATATTGTGGAAGGTTACAGGCTGATCTAGCTTAACAACTACCACATTTTCAGTCAAATTATGCGCAATATCCGTATGAGGTATGGCAACATTCGGCAAGTCCTTGCCTAAAAATTCCATATCCAATCCAGTTGGAAACGCCTTTTCTCTTTCAAGTAAAGCGTTTCGATAAGAAGAAGTTACAATTTCTCTTTCTTCTAACAAATCAGCTACTTGATGAAAAAGATCTTCTTGATTTTCTGCATGTAAACAAAACACTAGATTTTCATCAAATAATTGGGCAAGCGCCATTTTATCATCTCCCCTTTTGTTTCTTTTTGTTCGTTTAATTAATTATATCATTATGTGATAGCGCTGTCAATAGTTTGTTTTGTTATTTTTTGTTTATTTATCTAATAACTAAAAAATTTTATGTTCATATGAAGATGGGACATTTCGTCATTCTGCATAGTTGAAGAATAACACGAGTCATAAAAATATCCTTAGCAAGTCTAAGTTGATATACAAGAACTTTTCGTCCACTGTAAAATACAATTATTCATCTGCAATAAGAAATAAAAGCTACGAAATTCGCAGCTTTCAGAATCTCAATTAATATTCATGACAACGCGATTAAATCAGAGAACCTTGGTGTAAGAACTATATTTTGCTCTCACTTTCGGAGAGATATGATCATCCGTTACAATCGCGTCAATATTGTCCAAACGGTAAAAACTATAGAAAGAATAGCTATCAAATTTGCTATTATCTGCAACAATGTATTTTTCAATTGCATTATTGAGAATAATGGCATTTCCATTCCCCTCTTCTTCATTGGCAGTCGTCACATTGTGACCATCGATTCCGTTCACTCCAATAAAGGCCTTTGATACCTTGATTTCTCGTAAAAGTTTATTGGCAAACTGCCCCACAAAAGTCTGGGTCTTGACCCGATAGCGTCCTCCGATCAAAATCAAATCAAAATTAGGGTAATCCTTCAATTTTTCAAAAATAGGGAGTGAATTGGTTACAATACTGATATTTTTCCCCTCTAAATAATCGCCGATAAAATCCGTTGTAGTACCCGATCCGATAAAAACTGTATCTCCTTCAGCAATCAAATCAGCACATTTCTTAGCGATCAGCTTCTTTTCTTCGATATTTAACATCGTTTTTTCAGAATGCGAAGCTTCATTCAAGCTATCTTTCACCTTTTTATGAGCCCCACCATGCACCCGAATCAAAAGTCCTTGCTTCTCAAGATCAATCAAATCCCGTCGAATGGTCATATCTGTTACATTCAGCAATTCCTTCAGGTTCTTTACAGACACAACTCCCGTCTGGTCCAGTTCTTGTAAGATCACTTTATGACGACTTTCCTTCATGTACAATCCTCCTTGTTGTTGATGTCTAGAGACGTCTCATCAAAGTTTCCCCTTTGATTCTTAGGTTCCTTGGACACCTCAAATCACTTTAATGTCCATGCACCTTTGCTTATATCATTATACTACAATTTTTTCATATAAACAAAAAAATGTATACTTTTTTTCAAAAAAATAGATTATTGTTTGTTTATGCGTTTTCATTGTGCTATTTTCAAACAAATCTTGAAAGATACACAAATTATTTTCAATAGAAAAATCCGATGTCAGCTGACATCGGATTTTCTGTTTATTTATCGCCTTTATTACGGATAACAAAGCCGGTTTTCTTTTCGCTGGAAGTGCGGTGTGGGCGTTTATTTCCTCTGCTTTCGAAGTCACGACTGTTCTTGTTTGACTTGCGTTTAAAGTCACGGCGGCCACCCTCTCGGTCTTCACGTCCGCCACGGCGATCACGGCCCTGGTCGCCTCGACGACCGTTGCCACGACCACTTTTACCTTTTCCACCAAAACCGCCACCAGATGCTTTAAATGGCAATGGTTTTTCACGGGCAATTTCTACTTCAGGAAGGGTATCGGGATCCTGTACCGTCAAGCTGAGGATATACATAGCCAGCTCTTCTGGGCTGAATTCTGCTGCTAGCTTGCGGGCATCCTTACTGAATTTCTCAAAGTTAGAACGGATGCTTTCGTCAGCAAAATCGCGTTCAATCTTCTTAAGGGCAACTCTTTTCTTAGCTTGGAAAGCTTCTTCCGCAGTCGCTGGCTTAAGGCCTTTCATACGCTTCTTGGTCAGATTTTCGATAATCTGCAGATAGCCCATTTCATTTGGCGCAACAAAAGTGATAGACTGACCTGACTTACCAGCACGACCAGTCCGACCAATCCGGTGAACATAGCTTTCTGGATCCTGCGGAATGTCGTAGTTGTAGACATGGGTCACACCAGAAATGTCCAATCCACGCGCAGCCACATCTGTCGCCACTAAAACATCCAAATTGCCGTTTTTAAAGTCACGCAGAACGCGAAGGCGCTTGCCTTGATCCAAATCACCATGGATACCCTCTGCTCGGAAACCACGGATTTTCAGACCGCGAGTCAGCTCATCCACCCGGCGCTTGGTCCGACCAAAGACGATTGACAGCTCAGGCTGCTCCACGTCCATCAGGCGAGTCATGGTATCAAATTTTTCATTTTCTTTGACACGGATATAATACTGATCCACCAGCTCCGTCGTCAGCTCTTTAGCCGCAATCTTGACATGCTCAGGCTCCTTCATAAACTTGACACCGATGCGCTTAATGGCATCTGGCATGGTCGCTGAAAAGAGCAAGGTCTGACGCTCTTCTGGCACACGGGAAATGATAGACTCAATATCTTCCAAAAAGCCCATGTTAAGCATTTCATCCGCTTCGTCCAAGATTAAGGTTTCAATCTGATTCAGCTTAAGCGCCTTGCGTTTGATCAAATCCAAAAGACGACCAGGTGTTCCTACAACGATATGAGCACCAGACTTGAGGGCCTTGATTTGCTTTTCGATGCTGGAGCCACCGTAGACAGAACGCACCTTGACACCCTTGCTGCGGCCAAAACGGAAAAGCTCTTCCTGACTCTGCACAGCCAATTCACGGGTTGGAGCAATAATCAAAGCCTGCACAGCAGGATTATCTGTATCAATCTTCTCCAGAGTCGGGAAGCCAAAGGCCGCTGTCTTTCCTGTCCCTGTCTGGGCCTGACCAATGACATCCTTACCTGCCATAGCAAGTGGAATCGTCTGTTCTTGGATAGGACTTGCTTCTACAAAGCCAGCTTTTTCAATCTCTGCTAGTAATTCAGTAGATAAATGTAATTCATTAAATTTCAATGTTCTTCTTCTTTCTAAAGGCAGTGCGAAGCCACCTTATAAGGCTTTTGATACTCATCTATCGAAACATACCAAGTGCTTTTCTCTTACTAAATCTCGATTTTCTGAGAGTATTCGCTCTTCTCTTCATAAATATGGTCTCTCAAGTCTAGGCACTAAAAAAGCGCCGACTCGGTCGCTAGTTCCCACTGAATAGAAAAACTGTATTTCTGCAACTAATCTAGTATACCACAAAAGCACCTAAAAAGATAGGACTTGCTTGTAAAATATTTTATTAGAGATTTCTTTTGTAAAAAATGAAAACTTGAAAATCATTTTCAAAAATAATATAATCTATAAATAAGAAAGGAGACAGGTATGAATAAATTTTTACGAGTGACTTTCATTTTACTGATCTTAGCTATGCTGGGCGCGGTTATAATCCAGATTTTCCAGCCCCAACTCTTGGGAAATGAGTCCATCTACGGCCTAGCTCCCTACTGGCAGCGGGAAATTAGCTTCTGGAATCTGGCTATTCTGCCCTTAGTCATTGCCACCAATATAAAGTATGATTGGTTCTATCTGCACATGACCCTGCTAGCACTGATTCTAGGTGGACTGGGCTTTGGAACCAACCATCTGCTAGGCTATCTAGAAAAGACGAATCAAACCAACCTACTGGGCTGGATTGAAAATTATCTTCTCGTCTGCTGCTGGATAATCGGTTGGGTATTAGAATCTAGAAAAGAGAAAAAGTGATATAGAGAGTATCCATTATTAACCAATAATATAACGATAATCCATAATTATCATCGTTACACTATTGGTTCTTTGACTCCTTATTAACTGTGGTCGGTTGAAAAGTCAAAAATCTGGAGAGGATCATAAGGATCTTCTCTTTTTTGATATGCAAAATGATAATATTCTTATTTTGAAGTTTTCACAATTACGAAATCAATTAAAAACTCTAGAACAAAAAATAAACCGATAGAATGGATCTATCGGTTTTTGCATACTATGAAATAAATTAACGTACAGTGCGGATGCGCATTGTGTTTGTACGAACAGCTTCGCCAAGTGGTACACCTGCAACGATAACGATATCGTCACCAGACTCAACAAGACCTGCTTCAACTGCTTTACGTTCAGCGATTTCGAACATATCATCAGTTGATGATGGAGCTTCAGTCAACATTGGGACAACACCCCAGTTCAACATCAAGCCACGTTCTGTCAATTCGTCGAATGTCAATGCCAAGATATCAGCATTTGGACGGTATTTAGAAATCAAACGAGCAGTGTGACCTGTCTTAGTCAAAGTAACAACCAATTTAATGTCCATTGAGTTAGTAGCATCTTTAACAGCTGAAGCCATAACTTCTGTCTTAGAGTTACGTTCGAAAGTATCTGAGTTCAAACGTCCGTATTCGTTAAGAAGAGTTTGAGCATTCTTGTCAATTGTAGCCATTGTAGTTACTGACTCAAGTGGGTATTTACCGTTTGCAGACTCACCTGAAAGCATTGTAGCGTCAGTTCCGTCGATAACAGCGTTAAATACGTCTGATACTTCTGAACGAGTTGCACGTGGTTTTTCAGTCATTGTTTCAAGCATGTTTGTTGCTGTGATAACAACTTTACCAGCTGCATTGACTTTAGTAATGATCATTTTTTGGTAAACTGGAACCATTTCGAATGGTACTTCGATACCCATGTCACCACGAGCGATCATGATACCGTCAGCAGCTTCAATGATTTCATCCAAGTTGTCGATACCTTGTTGGTTTTCGATTTTAGCGAACAATTGAACATGTCCGTTACCAGTTTCTTCACAGATTGCACGAACTTCGTTGACGTCTTTTGCAGTACGTACGAACGAAATCGCAATGAAGTTGATACCTTGTTCAAGACCGAAGCGGATATCGTCGTTATCGCGCTCAGCAAGAGCTGGGAAAGGAATTTTAGTGTTAGGGATGTTTACACCTTTTTGTTTAGCGATAACACCGTCATTTTCAACTTCAACTACAAATTCACGGTTTGCATCGTCTTTTTCTACAACGCGAAGACCAAGTTTACCATCGTCAACCAATACTTGGCGACCTACTTCAACATCATCGTAGATATCAAGTCCACCAGCAACGTTCAAAGCTATCACATCGCGAGTTGATTTGATTCCTTGTTTTGTCGCAACGCGAATTTTTTCACCAGTTTTGTATGAGTACTCTTTTGCTTCTCCTTCGAACAATTCTGTACGGATTTCTGGACCTTTAGTGTCAAGAAGGAAACCAACTTTTTTACCAGCGATTTCTTCCGCACGTTTAACAGTTGCCATACGCTCACCTTGTTCTTGGTGGTCACCGTGTGAGAAGTTGAAACGGAAAGTGTTTGCCCCTGCTTCAATCAATTTTGCAATATTTTGAGCTGAAGCTTCAACGTCCAGTTTTTCACCCCAGTATCCGTCTTCACCGAATTTTTTACCGCCACGGATTTCTACCGCAGGACCTAAAGTTGCAACGATTTTTACGCGTTTGTTCATGATATTAAGAAACTCCTTCTACTATTTGGGGATTTCACCCCTGATTGACCAATTAAATATTAATGCTGCGATTGAGCTCTGCTAAGCCGATATCAGCTTTATGTGGATTGTTAACAACGATTTTGCCGTCTGCAGTCAGGCTAAAGAGTGCGCCTTCTTCAGCAGTTCCCAAGATTGGGCTTTCCACCATTTTTTCATTACGGATACCTACGGCAACACCACCGATACCTTCTTTAAGTAGTTTAACGGCATGCGCTCCCATACGAGAAGCCAATACGCGGTCGCGAGCAGTTGGTGAGCCACCACGTTGGATGTGACCAAGTTCAGTCACACGAAGATCGCTAGTATCACCAGCTTCTTTCAGCTTTTTACCAAACTCATCTGCTGACATAACACCTTCAGCAAGAACAATGATATTATGCTTCTTACCTTTTTCATAGCCACGTTTGATGCTGGCAACGATATCTTCAATCTTGAAGCCTTCTTCAGGAATGATAATTTCATCTGCACCTGTAGCAATACCTGCCCAAAGTGCGATATCACCAGCGTTACGTCCCATTACTTCAACAACGAAAGTACGACGGTGACTGGATGATGTATCACGGATTTTGTCAATCGCGTCCATTGCAGTTGTAACAGCAGTATCAAAACCGATAGTGAAATCTGTTCCGACAATGTCATTGTCAATAGTTCCAGGTACACCAACAGCTGGGAAGCCATGCTCTGTTAAGCGCATCGCACCATGGTAAGAACCATCTCCACCGATAACAACTACACCTTCAATGCCGTGTTTCTTCAGTTGTTCGATTCCCTTTAATTGCCCTTCAAGTTTTGCAAACTCAGGGTAGCGTGCTGAATGAAGGAAAGTTCCTCCACGAGAAATAATGTCTCCAACTGAAGTCGCATCAAGTGGATAAATATCACCAGCAACCATTCCAGCGTAGCCGCCATAAATCCCATAAACTTCCATTCCTTCGGAAATTGCTTTACGAACAACTGCACGAATAGCAGCATTCATACCAGGGGCATCTCCACCACTGGTCAAAACAGCAATACGTTTCATTTCGTAATGTGCTCCTTTATCTTTTTAACATTCTTATAGATTATACCACAATCAGAATAAAAATTCTCTTATTTTCCTGATTTTTTTACCGAAAAACCGTTTTCATGCTGTAATTTTCTAGTTCAGCTTGAAGTTGGTCTGATTTTTGAACTTGAAAGCCTGATGCAGGAACCGTTTTCTTGTCATTCTCATAGCGTAGCACCACGGGAATATCCCCTGGGTATCGCTGCAGGATCTCCGCAATCTGCCTGTCGTGACTAGTATCAGCTAATTGGATCCAAAAGCGTTCCGAGCTTGCTTTTTCCACCTCTGCTAGAACCATCTGTAGTCGGCCATCCCTCTCCTGAATTTTTCCAGTCAGATAGTAATAGCCTTTTTCTTGGATTAGTTGAGCAAAGCGGCGGTAAACCTCCGGAAATAAGGTGACATCCAACTTTTTCTTGGTATCTGTCACTTGCATAAAGGCCATGTTTTCACCATTTTTTGTGCGAATAACCTTGATAGACTGGACTTCAACTAGAATGGTCGCCTTACTATTATCGGCCAACTCTTCAATCCAGACAAAAGAACGATTGGCTTTCTTGGCTAGGCTAATGAGTGGATGGTCACTAAGCCCAATTCCAATCAAGGCTTGCTCCTGCTCAAACTTTTCTGTAGCAGTAAAATCCTCAGCATCCGTCCATGAATAGCTAGTATCAGCAAATAAACTCCCCAACTCATCTGCAAAGACAAAAAGATTCGGTAGATTGTGCAAAATCTTCTGTCGATTGGGCTCAAAAACATCAAAGAGCCCTAATTGCACCAAAGGACTTAAAAGTGGCAACTTATGATAACTCTGCGGCAGGCGTAAAATGAAATCTTCCACACTGCTGAAGGGATTCTTTTGACGCTCTTCTATGATCCAGAAAGCAAAATCCCTTGGCAAGCCCTTGATATTTTTCAGGCCAAGATAGATTTTTCGCTCCTGAAACTTATCTTTATAGGGAATGTTATGGATGGTCAAGGGAGCTAGCTCAAAGCCAAAGCCGAGTGCATCTGTTATATAGTCCGAGCTAGAATAATTAAGCATGACATCAAAGAAGATGTCTGGATAGTGAGCCTTGAAATAGGCCAGCTGAAAAGCTAGAGCCGAGTAAGCATAGGCGTGGCTACGGTTGAAGCCATAGCCGGCAAATTTCTCCATGACCGCAAAGACTTCCTTAGCCTTGGTCTCTGAGTGCCCTAGTTTGACGGCTCCCCTGACAAATTCTTCCTCCATTTTATGCATTTCAGCAGCATTTTTCTTGCCCATTGCTCGCCGTAAAATATCGGCCTTCCCCAGACTAAAACCACCAAAGCGCTGGGCTACCTGCATGACCTGCTCTTGGTAAAGCATGATGCCATAGGTTGGTGCCAAGATATCCTCCAAGCTCGGATCAATCATCTCCACGCGCTCGCGACCATGCTTGCGCTTAACAAAGTTATCAATATAATCACTTGCTCCAGGACGATTGAGAGAGGTGGTAGCTACTACTTCTTCAAACTGGACGGGTTGGACTCTTTTCAAAAGACTGATGGCACCCGCTTGTTCAAACTGGAAAATACCCTTGGTATTACCCGCTGCAAAGAGGCGAAGAGTTTCCTCATCTTCCAGGTCAATGCGAGCAATATCAATATCAACTCCGTATTTGTCTAGAGCAGCTTCTTTCATCCGCTGGACAAAGGTTAAATTGCGCAGGCCTAGAAAGTCCATCTTAAGTAGTCCATTGCTTTCGACACCGTGGGCATCGTACTGGGTGAGATACATATCCTCCCCGTATTTTAAGGGGATTTGATTGGTCAAATCATCGTCGCTCATGACAACACCAGCCGCATGGATTGAGGTCTGGCGTGGATTTCCTTCGATTTTCTTAGCAATTTCAAAGGCCTTCTGGTATTCTAGTTTGCTATTGATAATCTGACGAAAAGCTATATTTCGCTCATAAGCAGTGGTTAAATTGTCTCGAAAGCCAATTTTTTTGGTGATATTGGTCAGCTCGTACTCTGGCAAACCAAAGCGCTTAAAAACATCTCGGATAGCCTGCTTGGCCCCAAAGGTTGAGTAGGTCACAATCTGAGCCGCATGCATGCTACCGTAGCGATCTCGGACATAGCGGATAAACTCCGGCCGATACACATCGGGAATATCAATATCAATATCGGGCATGGTATAGCGTTCTAGGTTTAGGAAACGTTCAAACAGCAGGTTCTTTTCTACTGGGTCAATGCCAGTAATCTCCAAAGCATAAGCTACCAAACTACCAACTGCAGAACCACGCCCCATCCCCATATAATAACCTTGACTACGACCAAAGCGCAGCAAATCCCAGACAATAAGGAAATAATCATCAAAGCCCATCTGATGAATGACATCCAGCTCCTGATCCAGCCTTACTTGATAGACTTCCCCTGCAAGTCCCCGCTTGGCCAATCCCATCTCAGCCAATTCTCGCAGCTCCTCTACAGCTGGCCGCTCAGGATTAAAGCGTGGAAGTTTCAACTCAGTATTGATTTCATAATGAACACCAGCCACCAATTTCTCCAAGTTGGTCAAACTCTCTGGAAAGTTTTCAGCGAAAGCTTCCACTAAAGAGGCTGGCGCTAATAAAAATTCATGGTTTGACAGATGGCCGACCTCTCGCAAGCTAATGTTATCCCGAATCGCTCTCAGCATTTGCAAGGTTTCTAAATCTCCCTGCTCAAAGTAGCGAACCGTATGCAAGGGCAGAACTGGCCTAGTCAATTCCTGCCTTGGCGTATCTAGAAAGACCCCAACATAAAAGTCTAAGCCAAGATCTAGTTGATCCACGCCCTCAAAGATTGGCACAATCAGAGCCAACCCCTTAAAAAGATGTTGAAAATCTTCCCAATTTTGACGATTCATCATTTTTAGAGTCGAAATCTTCATCAAATTGCGATAACCCTGACTATCTATGGCTAACAGTCTCAGATTGAGAGGATTTCCATCTTTATAAATTTCCATTTCCAGACCCAGCAAGGGCTGAAGTCCTGCCGCTTTTGCCTCCTCTAGGAAATGATAAGCCCCATAAAGATTGTCCACATCCATCATGCCCAAACTTTTGTAGCCCAAGTCCTTGGCCCGTTGAACATATTTTTTGATAGAGACTAAACTATCCATAAAGCTATAAACAGTCTTGGTATCTAGTTGTGTAATCACAAAATTCTCCTTAATACAGCTACAATAAATGATGCCTACTAGTAAAAAGAAGACAGAAAAAATGCGTTTCCACTTCTTTATTTTTACATTTTATCTGAAAATCTATGCCAAATCTTGGCTAACTCCTGACCTCTTCATTCCTATCAGTTAAGCAGATTGGACAAGCAATGATTTTCAACATTCCTGCTTCTATTATACCTAAATTTCTGTAAAGAAGAAACTCAGAGTCTTTTATATTCGGCGACTGTGTTTAACTAAAATAAAAAACGAGACAGAATTAAATTCTTTCAAAATTTAATTCCGTCCCATCCCGTATCAATTTATTATTTACGAGTTGATTTACGTTCATTGATCGTATGAGCTAGGAGAACTTCGCGCTCTTCCAACTCTTCTTTATGCATAATCTTTGTCAGCATCCGCATACTAATCGCACCGATGTCATACAGAGGTTGTCCGATAGTAGACAGATTAGGGCGAGTAAAGCGAGCAATTTGCGAATCATCACTAGTAATGATTTCAAAGTCTTCAGGAATACGAACACCTCTATCGGCCAAACCATTAAGCAAACCTGCTGCCAACTCATCTCCGGTCACAAAAGCCGCCGTAGCCTTTGAAGCAATCAAACGTTCAGCTAGGTGATAACCATCATCGTAGCTATACTTAGACTCGAAGACCAAGCCTTCGCTGTATGAAATTTTCTTTCCTTTCAGAGCTTCTTTGTAGCCAGACAAACGGATTTTACCATTGATATCATCTACCAAAGGACCGCTGACAAAAGCAATTTTCTTGTTGCGTTTAGCCAATAGTTCCACAGCATCAACGGTTGCCTGTTTATAATCAATATTGACACTTGGTAACTGATGCTCTACATCCACCGTGCCCGCTAGAACCACTGGTGTCCGTGAACGTGAAAATTCTGAACGAATTTTCTCTGTCAGATGGTAGCCCATAAAAATAATACCATCTACTTGCTTAGAGAAAAGGGTATTAACAACCGAAACTTCCTTGTCATCATCTTCATCGCTGTTTGCCAAGACGATATTGTACTTATACATTTCGGCAATATCATCGATCCCTTTAGCTAAAGTAGAAAAGTAACTATTCGTGATATTGGGAATTACAACACCAACAGTGGTCGTCTTTTTGCTGGCCAAACCACGGGCAACTGCATTAGGACGATAGTCAAGACGTTCAATTACTTCTAGTACTTTTTTTCGTGTATTTTCTTTTACATTCTTGTTACCATTTACAACTCGGCTGACTGTCGCCATTGAAACTCCCGCTTCACGGGCGACATCATAAATGGTTACTGTGTCGTCTGTGTTCATATAGTTTCCTTTCTTTTGTTGAAAATATCGTTTTCATTTTTCTACACTTATCATTGTATCACTAATTGTAAACACTTTCAAGTGTTTTAGCGCACAGATATGAAAACTTTTTCATTTTTTATTTACACGAATCGCAGGAAATGAGTTATGGACTCAAAATAGTTTAAACTCAATAAAAAATCGGCTCAAAAGCCGATTTTTTATTGATATCATTTAAAGCTGCCTGTACATCAACCAGAATTTCGTAGTCCTGTCGCAATTCCATTGATGGTAATGTGGATCAAACGTTCTTGTTCTGGTGAAAGTTCTCCTCGACGCTGACGCTTGATCAGCTCAAGTTGGATATAATTCAAAACATTGAAATAAGGCATCCGATAGTTCAAGCTATCCTTGAGATAGGCATTTTCTGCTAAGAGCTCGTCATGGCCTTCAATCGCCAAGATAACATCCTTGGTCAGCTGCCATTCATCTAGGATTGTATTGAAAATATCGCGTACATTTTGGTCTTCACAAAGTTGCGCATATTCAAAAGCAATATTCATATTGGACTTGGACAGCACCATATCAACATTTGACAAGAGGGACTGGAAGAATGGCCATCTCTGATACATAAATTGAAGGAAGGCCAGATTCTTTTCAGGATCTTCATCGATAAATTCTTTGAAGCTAGAGCCAACGCCATACCAACCAGGGAACATCACCCGACTTTGAGACCATGAGAAGACCCAAGGAATAGCTCTCAGACCGCCGATTTCAGTGATGGTTTTACGAGCTGCTGGACGAGAACCGATATTAAAGCTAGAAATGGCCTTAATAGGACTAGACTCAAAGAAATAATCGTAGAAACGTTCGTCGCCAAAGACTAGGTCGCGATAGATTTGGTAGCTTCGATCGACCACTCGATCCATCACTCTCTCGTACTCGTTAGTTGTATCGCTATCACTCTTCTTATAGCTTATCATGCGGTTAATAGCCGCAGATACGAGCATTTCCAGATTGTAGTAAGCAGCGTCCTTATTACCGTATTTATTGCCGATAACCTCTCCCTGCTCTGTCAGGCGGATACGATCATTGATACTTCGCAATGGCTGTGAAGTGATTGCTTCATAGGTTGGGCCACCGCCACGACCGACAGTTCCTCCACGACCATGGAAGAAGGTAATCTTGACGCCAAACTTATCACCAATAGCTGTCAGTTGTTGCTGAGCCTTATAGAGTGTCCAGCATGATGATAAATAGCCACCGTCCTTGTTACTGTCTGAATAGCCCAGCATGATTTCTTGGTAATTGTTTTTAGAAGCGATCCATTTTTGAGCAATTGGCAGAGATAGATATTTCTCCATAGTATCGCAGGAGTTATCCAAGTCCTCAATTGTTTCAAACAGAGGTACAATCTGCACACGCGCACCTTCTTCATCGATCAAGCCGACTTCCTTGAGCATAATCGCCAGCTCTAGCAGATCTGATACACTAGTCGAGTGGGAAATAATATTTTGCTTGATAACGTCTTCGCCAATCGCATCCTTAAGCTGACGAGCCGTCTTGAAAATCTCCAATTCTTTTTGTAGAAGTTCAGATTTAGGTGCATGAGTGGCTGACAGGATCCGTGGATCCTCCAGAAGCTGCTTGAGGAGAACTTGGCATTTTTCTTCCTCTGACAAGCTACTATAATCTTTCACAATATTAGCAGAAGCCAAGAGCTCAGCCACACAAGCCTCATGGACACTAGAATCCTGACGCATGTCAATGCTGGCCAAGAAGAAACCAAAAATGTCAACTGCTTGTAGCAATTCAGTAAGTTCTCCAGTCACCAGGGCTTGTCCATTGTGCTCCAGCAAAGAATCACGAATAACAAGGAGATCTTCCTTAAACTCTTGTGCATCTTTATAAGATGGAAGTTGTTCTTTTCGTAATTCATCTAAACTACCACTAAGTTTAGACTGGATATAATTTGGAATAATTTCCCTACCATTATGGCTGACCGAGGTAGCAGCATTTGCATGCAGGATTGCTTCAGCTTTATCAGCTAAACGATGCCCTTCACCGGAGAAATTACCTTCTTTCAGATAAAGTAAGGTCTGAATCAACTTGGACTGAATGTAATGAAAAGCACGGCGATAAGGCTCATTTTCCCGATAAACAGACTTGTCGCTTGACAAAGCTGCCATCTTTGCTACAGCTTCACTTGTTTTTGAAAGATTAGTAGACAGGGAGAAGTTACGATAGAGCGTATAAACCTTGTCAATGTAGTAATTCAGAATAACTTCGCTCTGTACTGTTGCAGACAATTTCAGAGTTTCAGCGGTTACAAATGGATTCCCATCTCGGTCACCACCAATCCACATTCCCATGGTGATGGGTTTAGGATTTTCCAAATGGATTCCTTTTTCTTCTGCTAAGCGCTTATACTCTAGCATTAGGTTCGTGATTGCCTGAAGAAAAGAACTGTTATAGTATTCCATAACGTTAGTGATTTCATTGGTAACCTTAAGTTTCTTTTCCCGAATCATATCAGTCTGCATCATCAGCTCGATATAGCGACGGAGATTGGATAACCATTTCTTTTCGTTCACCAGACCAGCTTTAACATCACGATGCTGGCGCAAAAGTGTATGAATATGATTTGTCAAATCCAACATGGTCTTGCGCTGAACCTGAGTCGGATGAGCAGTTAAAACGGGAACAACATTTAGATTTTCCAAAATTTCCTGCGCATTTTCTCGTGTTGAAACCAAATCAATCGTCGTCGAAAGCTTACCAAGGTAGTCTTGGTCGATATTATTTTGATGATTGATCTCATAAGCCAAGTCAACATCTTCAGAAATATTGATGAGCAGAGGTAAAATAGCAAAATAGCGTGAGATATAGACCATATCATCCGTAGATAATTCTTCTACTACTGCTTTCAGCTCTTGGTATTTAGATTGAACTGCCAGTTCTTCAATCATGGAGATTTTAGCAAAAGTGTCAGGACTGAGAATATCCCGGGTAATATCTACCAACAAGTCCGTTAAAATAGAAACTTCTTCTCGAATCATTTCTTTATTGCTATAATTTTCTAATTTTGTAAATGACATTATTTACACCTTTCTATTGTTGAAGAGCTAACATACAAGAAGATCTTTTAGGATTGACTTACTTCTAGTTCCTGATACATGGCGTTTCGTCGCTCATTAGCATCAATATTTAAAACAAAGGCAATGGCAACTGATAGAACCAATAAACTGTTTCCCCCCTGAGATAAGAATGGGAAGGTTACACCGGTTGAAGGAATCAAGCCCGAAATACCACCAATATTGACAAAGGTTTGCATCAGAATCATACCGCCAATTCCCAAAGCCATCATAGAATTAAATGGATCCTTGGCCCTTGTACCTACGAGAATAATCCGTAAAATCAAGAAAAAGAGCAAAGCTAAAATTAAAGTAGCTCCAAAGAATCCGACTTCCTCAATAACAATCGAGAAAACAAAGTCTGTATGAGCCTCTGGTAGGTAACCTCGTTTTTCGATAGAATTTCCTAAGCCTAAGCCAAACCAACCACCATTACTCATAGCATAGTAGGAGTTGGCTAACTGGTGACCTGAGCCAGACAAATCGTCAAATGGATTGAAAAAGGCACTAAAACGCTTTGCGACATACCCAAAAACAGGAACTTGCTCAACACGCTTGACACCTATCAACCAAATACTAGCTAAAACTGCTGCCGACCCTCCTACAACAGCACCCAGCATGGTCGAGAACCATCTGTAAGCAATTCCGCTGGTGGAAATTACAATCAAAACTGTTAAGAGCAAAATGGTCGCATTTCCTAAGTCGGGCATGATAACCACAAGACCAATCAAGAAAGCAACAATAACCCGCCAATCCGTAACAGCACGCGGAATCAACTGATTAAAGGTGATTGCTTGATAATCATATACTTCTATTTGTTCTTGTTTCTTAGAAAACTGTAGGGCCAAATACCAGACCAAAATAATCTTCAGATATTCTGCCGGCTGAGCAGTAACTGGGCCGATTTTTAGCCAACCGTGTGCCCCATTGATCGTTCCTGTGATAAAGCGTGAGAGTAAAAGCAGAATAATTTCAGCTATGATAACAAACGTAATCACTCCTGGCCTCTTCAGAAAATCCAGCTTCATTCGGTAAATAATCCCAATCATCACCAAGCTGAAGAGCCAGAAACCTGCTTGAGTGGCGACCATTCGAAAACTATTGAGCCCATTTTGAATGAGGATGGGGCTCGTCGTGGAATAAACGACAATCAAGCCAATGCCAGATAACAGCATGTACGGAATCAAAATTGAGTAATTCAATAAATGCTTTTTGTCAATTTTCATATTTCACCAATTTATTCTAAAAATTTAAACTTCATTATACCACTTTTTGATTCGAAAAAAAAGCATTAGGATGGCTTCAAGAGATATTTACTTATTTATCGCCTCAAAAATCCAATTATTTCAAATTGTTTTATCTTCTATTGCAATCAGATTACATTTTCGTATTTCGCTGGAAATATAGATAAATACTTTGCTTTTCTATTTATTTTACGTTACAATGAAACAGTATGAGAAAAAGGATTAAACCGCTTGCACTCTTGCTATTCTTTGCTTGCTTTATTCTATATATTGTCATAAGTAAGCACCATCTTGATGTGCAAATTAAACAAGCCCAAACAAAAAAATCTCAAGTCAGTCAGGTGACAAGCAAGAAAAAAAAGGAGGAAGCTCCTTCAGACGAACCTGAAGAAGAATTGCTTAATAAGCCTATCGTTGACCTTTCCGGTTGGCAATTGCCCAGCGAAATAGACTATGATACCTTATCAACAAATATTTCTGGTGCTATCATTCGCGTGCATAGTGGAGCTCAAGCAAAAAAAGAAAATGTTGCCACTCATTTAAATGGACTTGACAAATCATTTGCTACCCATATCCAAGAGTTTCAAAAACGGGGGATTCCTGTGGCTGTGTATGCTTATATAGCAGCAGGCAATATCAAAGAAATGGAAAAAGAAGCTGAAAGCTTCTACAAGGCATCTTCGAAATATAAGCCTACCTTTTACTGGCTTGATGTCGAAGAAAAGACCATGGGCGACATGAACGCAGGAATCGAGGCCTTTCGTGCCAAGCTTGAAAGTCTTGGAGCTCAAAATATTGGTATCTACATCGGTACCTATTTCATGGAAGAGCATAGTATCTCAACTGAGAAATTTACTGCCGTTTGGATTCCGACTTATGGCTATAATGACGGCTACTATAACGCTGCTCCAAATACTGAACAGCCCTATGACCTACATCAATACACCTCAGAAGGTAAATTGGAAGGTTTCCCACATAACTTAGACCTCAATCAGCTCTCTCCTGTACAGGATAAAAAAGAGACTTACAAGAAATTATTTTCAACACCAAAATAAAAAAGATGCAAGATAATTGTTAGGAAATCTTGCATCTTTTTTTCTCTGTACAAGATATTTTTCTTGCTTTTTTCAGAAAAGTATGTAGCTTTATGGTACAATAGTCTAATGAAAAAACTTGTAGGGAGATATTATGATTTCATGGATTGCTAGAGTTTTAAAAGGAATGATTATCGCGCTTGGCTTCATTCTGCCTGGTGTGTCTGGCGGTGTATTAGCCGCGATTTTGGGGATTTATGAGCGAATGATTCGCTTTTTAGCTCATATCAAAGATAATTTTGTCGAGAATGTTCTCTACTTCACTCCTGTGGCTATTGGGATGGTTTTAGGGATTGCAGCCTTCTCCTATCCAGTCAATCTCTTACTGGATAATTACAAGGTTATCGTTCTCTGGGGCTTTGCTGGAGCCATCATCGGCACCATTCCCAGCCTGATCAAAGAATCTGTCAAGGAATCCGACAGAGATCGAGCCGACACTGTTACTTTCTGGCTTAGTTTCATCTTGTCGGGCGTCTTCCTCTATTCACTAAATGGAATGGTGGGAACACTGCCAGCTAACTTCCTGTCCTTTGTTTTAGCGGGTGCTCTTATCGCTTTAGGAATCTTGATTCCGGGACTCAGTCCTTCAAATTTGCTATTGATTCTAGGACTCTATTCTCCCATGCTGACAGGATTTAAACGCCTGGATTTATTTGGCACCTTCCTGCCAATCGGCATTGGTGGCGCTCTGGCTCTGATTCTCTTTTCAAAAGCCATGGATTACATTTTGAAGCATTATCATTCCCGCGTTTACCATTTTATCATTGGCATTGTATTATCCAGCACCTTGCTCATTGTTCTCCCTCAAAGTGGCAACAGTGAGAGCATTAGTTATGCAGGCGTATCCATTTTCACACTCGTTCTTGCCGCCTTTTTCTTTGGACTAGGTATCTGGCTAGGAATTTGGATGTCCCAATTAGAAGAGAAATATAAATAATGGCTAAAAAGACAAAACTCAAAAAAACACTGGTCGAGCAAATTTTAAACAAGGCAAAAATCGAACACCAAGGTTTGCAGATTAATGCTTTAGATGATAGCCTGACAGAGGAATTTGACCGCTCGCAAATTTATAAAACACTGGCTTTAAACGGAGATAAAACTGGAACAGTCATTGGCATCCTGCCTATCACCGAACATCTGTCGGAAAAGAAATTAGCAAAAATTTCAGGCAATAAAAAAGTTAGTATGATTCCGCAGAAAGATTTAGAAAAAACGACTGGTTACATCCATGGCGCTAATAATCCTGTCGGCATTCGCCAAAAACACTCCTTCCCCATTTTCATTGACCAAACGGCCCTGAGTCGCGAAAGTATTATTGTTTCTGCTGGTGAAGTCGGCCGTAGCATCCAGATCAAAGCTCAGGACTTAGCGGGCTTTGTTCAAGCACAGTTCGCAGACTTGAAAGAGGACTAGACTATTCGCTTCAAAAGGAAAAAGGATCTTGATATGAAATTGTATTTTATCCGACATGGAAAAACCGAATGGAATCTAGAAATGCGTTTCCAGGGGGCAAGCGGAGATTCTCCACTGCTAGCGACATCCATTGACGAGCTCAAGCGTTTGGGCAAGCATTTATCAGACGTTCAATTCGATAAAATCTACTCTAGCGATTTGCCTCGCGCTTACCGTTCTGCAGAAATCATCCAAAGTGAAAATCAGTATCAAACCGATATTGTTCCAACTCCTCAACTAAGAGAGTGGGCTCTTGGAAAACTAGAAGGAACCAAAATTGCTACTGTAGAAGCCACTTATCCTCAGCAGATGTGGGCTTTTCGCCACGATCTATCCCAGTTTGATCACCAACTATTTGACGCAGAATCCGTCGCTCAAACCACCAATCGGACAATTGCCTTCGTGAAGTCTCTCAAAGGGAAAGGTTATCAAAATGTCTTGATTGTCGGACATGGAGCCAACCTAACTGCCAGCATTCGTCGCCTGCTCGGTTACGAAACATCTTTGCTCCGTAAGGACGGAGGCTTGGCCAACGCTAGTGTCACCATTTTGGAAACAGACGATTTTGACTCTTTCAAGTTACTTACTTGGAACAACTTAGATTACATGCTAACTGATGAAACTGCGAATCTTTAAACATCGCAGCTTTTCTATTTTTATCGATAATTATTGCTGAATTTCCTTTGATTTTGTGATAGAATAGAAGGGAAAGCCTTAGGAGGAAGAAAATGACTACTGAACATATTGAAGAACTAAATGACCAGCAGATTATTCGCCGTGAAAAAATGGCTGCGCTAGCTGAGCAAGGAATTGATCCTTTCGGAAAACGTTTTGAACGCACTGCAAATTCTGCTCAACTTAAAGAAAAATATAGCGACAAATCCAAAGAAGAATTACATGAATTAAACGAAAAAGCAACTATTGCTGGTCGTTTGATGACTAAACGTGGAAAAGGGAAAGTCGGCTTTGCCCACATCCAAGACCGTGAAGGCCAAATCCAGATTTACGTTCGTAAGGACGAAGTTGGTGAAGAAAACTATGAGATTTTCAAAAAAGCTGACTTGGGTGACTTCTTGGGAATTGAAGGCGATGTGATGCGTACAGATATGGGAGAACTCTCTATCAAAGCAACGCATATTACTCACCTTTCAAAAGCTCTGCGTCCCCTTCCAGAGAAATTCCACGGTTTGACTGACGTTGAAACTATCTACCGCAAACGTTATTTGGACTTGATTTCCAACCGTGAAAGCTTTGAGCGCTTTGTCACTCGTTCAAAAATTATCTCAGAAATTCGTCGCTATCTTGATGGACAAGGCTTCCTTGAAGTTGAAACACCTGTTCTCCACAATGAAGCTGGCGGTGCTGCTGCTCGTCCATTCATTACTCACCACAATGCTCAAAACATTGACATGGTGCTACGGATTGCAACTGAGCTTCACTTGAAACGCCTTATCGTCGGTGGTATGGAACGCGTCTATGAGATTGGTCGTATCTTCCGTAACGAAGGTATGGACGCCACTCATAACCCTGAGTTCACATCTATCGAGGTTTACCAAGCCTATGCGGACTTCCAAGATATCATGGACTTGACAGAAGGCATTATCCAACACGCTGCTAAGGCAGTTAAGGGCGATGGTCCAGTCAACTACCAAGGTACTGAGATCAAGATCAACGAGCCATTTAAACGTGTTCATATGGTGGATGCCATCAAGGAAATTACTGGTATTGATTTCTGGCAAGATATGACCTTCGAAGAAGCTGCTGCCTTGGCTAAAGAAAAGAAAGTACCAGTTGAAAAACATTATACTGAAGTTGGACACATCATCAATGCTTTCTTTGAAGAATTTGTCGAAGAAACCTTGATTCAGCCAACCTTTGTCTACGGTCACCCCGTTGCTGTGTCACCTCTGGCTAAGAAAAACCCAGAAGATCCACGCTTCACGGACCGCTTTGAGCTCTTTATCATGACCAAAGAATATGCTAATGCCTTCACTGAGCTGAACGATCCAATCGATCAATTATCTCGTTTTGAAGCACAGGCAAAGGCTAAAGAACTGGGTGATGACGAAGCAACTGGCATCGACTATGATTACGTTGAAGCTTTGGAATACGGTATGCCACCAACTGGAGGCCTCGGAATCGGTATCGACCGTCTCGTAATGTTGCTCACAGATGTGACTACTATTCGCGATGTATTGCTTTTCCCAACAATGAAGTAATCTCAAACTTACACAATTTTAAAAAAACAAATCCCGCTGGAATCCAGCGGGATTTTTCACATAACAAAAAGTCTGGTCTCCCAGACTTTTGATGATATTATTCATATCTCAGCGCTTCAATCGGGTCTAATTTAGATGCTTTATTAGCCGGCAGGATACCAAAGACAATCCCAACCATGGCTGAGAAGACAAGACTTCCAACTGCTGCAGTGACAGAGACAACTGGTGGGCCTCCAAATACGTTTTCAGGCACGACTGCAGCTAGCAGAGCATTGATTCCGTAGGCAAGGCTAAGACCAAGCAAACCACCGATAAGGGTCAATACCATGGATTCAATCAAGAACTGCGTGAGAATATTTCCACGCGTTGCTCCAAGAGCTTTTCGTAAACCAATTTCCCGTGTCCGCTCTGTAACGGATACCAACATAATATTCATCACACCGATACCACCAACAAAGAGGGAAATTCCTGCAATAGCTCCGATAACACCGGTCATAGTTCCTGTGATTTGATTGTACTGCTCCAGCAAGGTATCCATATTCAGGATTTGATATTCTCCTTGACGAGCTCCTGAAAGAGCTGTCAATTCTTTGGCTGCTTCTACACCAACTTCGTTGATACGATCCACTTCTGGCACATAGATATAGACAGTTGAGATTTCATCTGTATGAAATTCAGATGCCACCTGTGTATTCGCCATCAAGGCGCTACCCGAGCTCATACTCATGCTCTGACCAGCATTGGGATCCTTATAGATACCAACAACCCGATAGTTACTATCACCGACTGAAACTATTTTATTCAGGGCTTCCGCACTACTTCCAAACAGGCTGGTTGCCACTGTTTCATCAATCATCATCACGTTAGAAAAACTTTGATAGTCACTAGGCAAGAGAGTCCGTCCAGCTAAAATCTCATATTTTCTAATTTTAAAGAACGTGGCATTCACACCCGTAATGTTGACCTTATCAGACTTCTTGTTCTGATAAGAAAAATCAGCTGTTGAACCATTGGTCACATAATAGCCCTTGACTCCGTCAATTTTGAGTAGTTCCTTGACCCAAGACTCTTGGACAACAGGTGGTTCCTCTAGTATCTCACTATCTGCATCTTGACCACCATTGACCTCCATCAAATTAACTCCCATCGTATAATTATTTTTAGTGGGAGAATAAAGCAAGCTGACATACTTCTGTTCTTTTGTGATGCTCTTGGTAACTCCCTGTTGCATTCCATTTCCCAGTGCCAAGATGACGACAACAGACGCAACCCCGATGATAATCCCAATCATGGTCAGAAAAGCCCGCATCTTATGCCCAAGAATGGAACTAATGGCAAATTTAAAATTTTGCATTAATCACGTTCCTCCTTCTCAGCGCTATCTGAAGAGATAAGTCCATCACGAATGACAATCTGGCGCTTAGCATAGGCAGCAATTTCAGGTTCGTGAGTAACCATGATAATCGTTTTTCCTTCAGCGTTCAACTCCGTCAAGAGTTCCATAATTTGCTCCCCAGTTTTGGTATCGAGGGCTCCTGTCGGCTCGTCGGCAAGAATAATCGAAGGATTGTTTACCAAGGCACGCGCAATCGCAACACGTTGCTTCTGTCCCCCAGACAACTCTGATGGCAAGTGAGTCATACGAGTGCCCAAATCTACTTTTTCTAAATACTGCTTAGCTAAATTTTTTCGACTTCCTTGTGACACCCCCGCATAAATCAACGGGAGTTCCACATTTTGAAGGGCATTTAATTTAGACAAGAGGAAAAATTGCTGAAAAACGAAGCCGATTTGATTATTTCGCACCTTGGCTAACTTCTTATCACCCAAGTTTGCAACATCTTCATTTTCTAAAAAATACTCGCCAGTAGACGGACGATCCAACATCCCGATAATATTCATCAGGGTGGACTTCCCAGAACCAGACGGCCCCATGATAGCCACAAACTCGCCCTCTTCAACTGTCAAATTGATATTTTTTAAGACTTTAAGTTCTTGATCACCATTCCGATAGGTTTTGTTAATATTTCGTAGATCAATGAGTTTTTTCATCCGCTTTCACCTCTTGACCATCTTTCAAGCTATCTGTTGGATTGGTGATAACTTTACTGTCTTTTGTCAAACCAGATGAGATTTCTTGATTTTCAGCATCAGCATTCCCTAAGGTTACTTCCACTTTCTTCGCTTTACCTTTTTCGACAGTCCAAACGTAGTTCTTGTCTCCGTCTGAGATAATACTGCTTGCTGGTACAAGAATCCCTTTTGTATTGTTTTTCACTTCAACGCTGACAGAGAAACCTTGCTTCAAATCACCAATTTCACTTGTAATATCGACTGTAAATGGATATTTTGCAGAGGAAGCTGCGCCACCTGTATTGGTTGATGAAGCTTGCTGTCCATCCTTAGGATAGTTGGAAATATAGCTAATTTTACCTGTCCATTTTTTATCTGGATACACTTTTGAGGTAATGGTTACTTCTTGTCCAACTGACAAATTAGCCAGATTGTATTCAGAGAGTTCTCCCTTGATTTGAAGACTACCATTGCTGACGATGTGCACCAAGGTTTGGTTAGTTCCTGTTGTTGATTTGGATACATCGCGATTTACTTCTACTACTGTTCCCTCAACAGTGCTTGTAACAGTCGCTGCATTCAACAATGCTTGCGCCTTGTTCATATTATCCACAGCGTCAGAACGTGCATCACGCAAATCAGCCAGTTGAGAATCGACGGTACGTTGAGCAGAAGCAAGGGATTTACTATCCGTCTCTTCATCGCCAGTTTTTTCTACTGTCGCCCCATTAGTCTGTAAGTCATTAATCTGACGGTCAGCCTTATTGACAGCACGAACTGCTGCATCATAATTTGCTTGAGCTTCTGTGCTCTTATATTGAACAAGTGCTTGTCCTACAGCTACTTGGTCGCCAACATTGACTAGGACGGACTCCAAGTCGCCCTTGGTAGCATCATAATAAACATATTGCTCTGAGTTAGCCGTTACGGTCCCCGTCAACAGGACAGATGAGGCTATGCTACCTTCTTTTGCCTGCTGCACAATTGGTGCAACTTCCTTAGGTTCTGTTGTAGAACTAAGATTACTCAGGACTATTGCAGAAATTGCTCCTACTACAACTACAACAGCAACTCCGATAATACTAAATAGCTGCCATTTTTTCAGCTTTTTCATCTTTTTTCCTCCTCTTGATGAAAACCATTTTTCTTTTATACTACATTATATCATATGCCTAACATATTGTGATAGGAAAAGGGACAAAATCCCTAAAAGACCATTTTCCCTCTAAAAACGCTGCAGGATCTCTAAATCATAGCAGATTTTTGCATTCATTTTCTAAAAAAGGTACAATTACTTCATATTGATTAAAGGAGCTTCTATCTAACTATGAAAGAATTCGATATTATTGCAATTGGCGGTGGTAGCGGGGGTATTGCTACCATGAATCGCGCTGGTGAGCATGGCGCTAAAGCAGCTGTCATTGAAGAAAAGAAATTAGGGGGAACCTGTGTCAATGTCGGTTGTGTCCCTAAAAAAATCATGTGGTACGGTGCTCAGATTGCCGAGGCCATCCAACACTACGGACCAGACTATGGCTTTACTTCAGAAACTCAGCACTTTGACTTTGCTACTTTACGAAGGAATCGGGAAGCCTACATTGACCGCGCTCGCTCATCCTATGATGGAAGCTTTAAACGCAACGGCGTTGAACTGATCGAAGGTCGCGCTCATTTCGTTGACAAGCATACAGTCGAAGTCAATGGAGAATTGATTCGCGCCAAACACATCGTTATCGCAACAGGTGCTCATGCAGCCATTCCTCAGATTCCTGGTGCCGAATACGGTGAGACTTCTGATGATGTCTTTGCTTGGGAAGAGCTTCCCAAGTCTGTTGCTGTTGTCGGAGCAGGCTATATCGCAGTGGAGCTTGCTGGTGTCCTCCATACTCTAGGTGTCAAGACGGATCTCTTTGTCCGTCGCGACCGTCCTCTCCGCAATTTCGATAGCTATCTGATTGACGGATTGGTGGCTGAGATGGAAAAATCTGGTCCTAGTCTTCATGCTCACAAGATACCCGAACGAGTGGAAAAACTAGTCGATGGCCAACTACAACTCTACTTCCAAGACGGCAGTAGCCATATTGCTGAGCGAATTATCTGGGCTATTGGCCGTAAGCCAAATGTCCAAGGGCTCAATCTTGATGCTGCAGGAGTTACCCTGAATGACCGTGGCTTTATCGCTGTGGATGAGTACCAAAACACTGTTGTACCTGGCATCTATGCCTTGGGCGATGTGACGGGCGAAAAAGAGCTGACGCCAGTAGCAATCAAGGCTGGACGCACCCTGTCTGAACGCCTCTTTAACGGCAAGACAGATGCCAAGATGGATTACTCCACTATTCCGACTGTCGTCTTCTCCCACCCCGCTATTGGCACAGTAGGGCTGACGGAGGAAGAAGCTATTCGAGATTATGGCGCTGAGCAAGTTCATGTCTACACCTCTAGTTTTACCTCTATGTACTCAGCTGTCACCCAGCACCGCCAGCAGGCTCGCTTCAAGCTTATCACTGCGGGTCAGGATGAAAAGGTTGTCGGCCTTCACGGCATTGGCTATGGCGTAGATGAGATGATCCAAGGCTTCGCTGTTGCTATTAAGATGGGAGCTACCAAAGCTGACTTTGATGCCACTGTTGCCATCCACCCAACTGGCTCTGAAGAATTTGTCACCATGCGCTAAAAGTTCCTTCTTTGGCCTTTCTAAAGCTCACTATTATCATAAAATAAAGAATAAAGGGCGACCATAACTTATCCTTTCATTTTGGATTTTTATCTTACATTTTTGTAAGAAAGAAGTCTTAGGCCATTGGAATAGACCTAGACACACTATCTGGCTTTATTCTTTGACTTCTTTCTTTATTTTAAAGCATAAAATTCAATTATCATTCAAGAAATTCTAAATTATTTCTAAAATTGAGGAAGATTTATGTAAAGAATCTTCCTATTTTTTATTTAGTTGACTTACTTCTTCTAGACAAGCTTATAAATTGTAACTTGTCTAGAAAATCCTATTTTCTTAAAATATTCATAACTTCCCAACCATCTTTTACCCTTTCTGCTATTCAAGAAACCGTATTTTTGATATGATAGTAAGAAATACTAAGAGAAAGGGGATTGGAAATGAGCAAAACGAAAAAATTATTAGCAGCTCTGGGAATTATTTTCTTTAATATTTTTGGTTTAATCGCCTTTATCTTCCTCCTCATTCGGAGCCGCAAAAAACGGAAATAAGCAAACAACTGTCTAGTCTGATGTAAAAAGACTTGACTTTTTTTTATTTTGATTTAAAATAGTTACCATAATTTTAAAAAGAGGTTTACTATTCATGAACAAGAACAAAGCATTTCTTCTTGCACTCCCAGCTATTGGCGCTGCTTTCCTAGCTGTACTCTCCCAGCTTAGTTTCTCCATTGGACCGATTCCCATTACTTTACAGACCTTTGCTGTAGGTTTAATTGCAACCATTTTTAAAACCCGCGAAGCTGTCTTGTCTGTTCTGCTTTATCTGCTGCTAGGAGCTATTGGTCTGCCGGTATTTGCCGGAGGAAGCGGTGGATTTCAAGCACTTTTTGGTCCAAGCGCGGGCTACCTTTGGGCTTATCTACTCTTTGCGCTGGTTGCTTCCAGTCTGACAAGCAAGGATAGCAAGTTTTACACGATCTTTTTGGCTAATCTGATCGGAGATACACTGGTCTTCGTCGGTGGAGTTATCGGACTTCATTTTCTGGCTAATATGGGATTTTCTAAGGCCATGGCTGTTGGAGTCACACCTTTCATTCTTCCTGATCTTTTAAAAATGGTCTCAATCACTCTCATCAGCATTCCTATATTTAGAAGCCTAGCATTTCATCCCTATTTTTCAGACAATAAAAAAGGATAGACTTAAAGTCTATCCATTTTTAAATGCATCCAAAAGAACTTGAAACTCTTCATTGGAAAGGGTGATTCCCTTGCCCATCTTGCTGTGGTCAGGACTCCAAGTGCGAATATCGTACTTAGCAGGCGCACCGTTAAAACTTACGCGGTTGAGCTCCTTGGTCCAACCTTTTTCATTTTCCGATAAAACGAGCAATTTTTCCTCGATTTCAAATTTAAAATCTGCCATACTTTACCTCTTTTCTACTTTCTATCTCATTATTCGTAAAAGATTTTACTTTTTCAATTATTTTATTATATAATATATTGTAACAAGTTATGGAGATTTTATCTATGAAAAAATATCTCGAAATGATTTTACAGAAGACGAATGAGTTCATTAACTATAAAAAGACAGATAAGGAAGAGGATGACAACAGTCACATCCTGCAGACCATTGATTTGGCTCTGCGGAAAGATTCTGGTGTCCATGTTATTTTTCTGGATAAGAATTTTACTGGCGATATTGTCAAATATGACCGTGACCGCCAGCAGCTAATTGTCAAGAATTTCAAAAAAAGTATGACAACCATCATCCGTGTGCCTGATATCCAGCGCATCAGTATAGTTCCCAATAACATCCGTGAAGCCCAGAGAAAAGATATTCGGCTCGAAAGCCGCAAATTCAAAAAATAACTCTTCAAATCAAAAGCGATTTGAAGAGTTTTTTTCTTTGAAAGTTAATGGCAGAATTTATAGGATAACTAGCTCTGCTATCAATTCGCATCAACGCAAGCAACTCTTGCTTAACTAGCAAATTCCTCCTGACTTCGCTTCGAATTAAGCCCGAACAGTCACACTAGTGCCATCTTCTTTATACAAATTGATTAAACCTTCCTTGCGGGCACGGACCATGTCACCAGGTTGGACTGGCTGTGGAACGGTAATCGTCAGTAATTCCATTGGATTTGGCGCACGGTCAATCTTATTTCCTTTTTCATCATGGAGGTCCGTAATATAGGTTTCAAAATGGCGGAAACCAGGTCCGTAGAATTCTACCTGATCGCCTTCATGGATGACATTCCGCTGGCGAATGGTCGCAGTTTGTGTCACTTCATCATAAGCAACCACTTCAGCAACAAACTTATATTCTGGAATCTTACGGCGGGCTCCGAAAAGCTGCTCATTCTCAGTTGGTGTATGATAGTAAAAGCCAGTTGCCAGCTCACGTTGGGCTACTTTCCACATTTCATCTACCAAATCTTGCTTAATAGATTCAAACTTTTCTGGGCTTTCCAAATAAGCATCCACAGCAGCTTTGTAGCAGTTGGTCACCGTAGAAACGTAGTGAATAGACTTCATCCGACCTTCGATTTTCAAACTATCAACACCGTTTTCAATCATATCAGGAATGCGGTCAATCATGGACATATCAACAGCTGACATAGAAAATTCTTCTGGAATTTCCCCCTTCAAACTCTTGCGTTCTTGTCCGAAAGGCATGTCGTACAAATCATATTTCCAACGACAAGATTGCGAGCAACCGCCACGGTTGGCGTCGCGCATGCTCATGTGATTGGAAAGGGTACAACGGCCAGAGTAAGAAATACACATTGCTCCATGAACGAAGGCTTCGATTTCTACATCGGTACGCTTGCGAATCTCAGCTAGCTCAGCCATGGAGACCTCACGTGCCAAAACAACCCGTGTCAAACCAAGATTTTTCCAAAACTCAAGCGTTTCATAATTGGTTGCACTAGCCTGCGTTGACAAGTGAATCTCCAGACCAGGTGCTTCAGAAGCTGCAATCGCAATCAAGGCTGGGTCAGAAACAATAACAGCCGCGATCCCAATGTCTCGCAAACGACGGAACCATTCTCCAGCACCGGCTTCATTTCCTTCGTGCATGACCATATTGGCCGCTACATAGACCTTGGCACCATGCTCAGCCGCAAATTGGACACCTTCTTCCATTTGCTCAAAAGTGAAGTTCCCCGCACGACTGCGCAAACCATAGGCTTGACCACCAATAAAAACAGCATCTGCCCCATAGCGAACAGCTACTTTTAACTTTTCTAACGTACCAGCTGGTGAAAGCACCTCTGGACGTTTTAATTTCTTTGTCATCTTTTCTCCTATTTGCAATATAAAAGTATTGATGTTTAACCCTATCTATTTTATAGCAATTTACCGCTAAAAGCAAGATGGAGCCTAGTTTTTTGACAATTCTAATCTTCTATCCTCATCTCCTTACTAAGTATTTTAGGATATAGGTTTATTATCTTAGAAAGAGGAAAAAAGCCAGAAGTCTTAAACTTCTAGCTTTTCTTTCAAAATTTATTCTTCCTCCTTCTTTTTATTAAATTGTTTGTATCCGAAGAATCCAGCAACTAGAACAACCAATACACCGATGACAATCCAAGTAGTTTGACTTGAGCTATCTTTCTTCGTATCGCTAGCTTTGTCCGCTGATTTTCCTTTTTCTGCTTCAGCCAGGAGGTTTGCTTTGTTATAGCCTGTATAGACAAGATCTGCATCTTTACCTTTTTCCTTCTTAATCTTTTCTTCCATCTCTGCTTCGACTGCTTTGATTTCCTTAAAGATTTTTTCTGAGCGTTCTAAGGCTTCCTTCGTCACTTCTGGTCCAGCGGCTTTGGCTTGTTCATCTGTGTAGTTTGCATATTTGGCGTCGCGTTCGGTTTGTTCTTTATCCCATTCAGCTTCTTTTGCTTTCCATTTTTCTTGGATGCTGTTACCAAAGATTTCTGGATATTTCATAACCATTTGGTCAATATGCCAAACAGTCCAATACCAAGATTTTCCGTCATATTTAGTAGAGCGGTTCTTGAAAGCTTCGTAAGTATCTTCTACATTACCATAGAATGGCACATATGGTGTGTTGCGACTTTGTGCCAGACCCAGCCACATGACACCGCCAAAGGCATTTGGCAGGTTTGGTTTGATTTGATAAACGTGGGCGTCGATTACATTTTCGTTACCTAGCGCATATTTGTAGACATTGCCATCGATCTTCTTACCGACTTCAACTAAGTCATCTGCTTTATATTCTGGCAAGTGTTCAAAACGATTTCTTTGTTCAGCGATCACATCATGAACTGTGTATTTCTTATTTGGATCAGTTGGTTCGCGCAAGAGATCAAAAGCTTCATCATCATAATTTACTTTTGCTTGTGGATCCATCCACTTGATACCTGCATAGGTCCGAGAACGGTTACGTTCCATATATTTATCAGGTCCATAAGATTTAGCAATCATAAAGTTGCCATCTTTGTCGGTCTTATAGTTGTCTGCTTTTTTAGCTACTTCTTCCACGTCTTTAGAAGCAATGACATTTTCCTTATCGTTCAAGTCAACATGACCAAGATAGTAAGTGTTCGCAAAGACAGCATACTTATTCGTTGGGAATTTGATAGCTACATATTGGTGACCAGACAGGATTTCCATGTACCACAGCTCATTCTTATCTGCTGCAACAATGATATTTCCTTCTGCTGATCCTTTTTCGTCCAGAACTTTCGCCACTGTCTCAATAACTTCACGTGCTGTTTTTGCACGAGGCAAAGCAAGGTCAACTAATGATGCTTCTGGAAGACCATCTTTTACAAGTGGGTCTTCTTTAAGCACTTTGTCATTTGGTGTTGCTGAAACGGTCGCTGTCATAGCTACACCAAGTTCATTAAAGCCATGCGCAGCGAAGTTTCCGTTACTTCCGTTATCACGATCAGAGTCGTAGACAGCTGTGTATTTCATTTCATTCGCCAAATGCGGATAGGTAAAGCCATTTGACTCATCTTCTATCTTATCGCCATCTTTATAGGTCTTAGCTGGCACAACTACATAGTTTTGATTGTGCCGACCACCGTCAGGGGCGTATGGATAGTCCTCTGTCCGACCAAATAGAGTAGAGCCATCTGCTGTCAGATCTTTACCGACAATAAAAGCAGAACACGCTTGTGCCACATGAACAGGCAAAAGAGCAACTAACATTGCAAGGAACATTAGTCTGAGCAGTATTTTCTTCATAGTCTATCTCCTTTTGACTATCTGCGGGGCTGGAATCAACTCCCAGTCTAAACAACATAAACCGTAATACCTTAACATTCCTATTTTAGTATACTCTCTTTCTAAACTTTTTGCAAGCGTTTACACAAAATTGTGTATATTTTTTATCTAATCTATATTTCCTCTACTTTTTTCTCAAATCAGAGCAAATAAACTAAAAAATAGCCCCATCTTATTTAGAGGAAAGGCTATTATTTTTTATCTTATCAGAAAACATCCTGCTATAAAATCTTTATAAGCAATTCACTAGAGATTTTGGCAGAGCCGACTTGAGCTTCAAAAAATTTATCTCACTTTTTTAGCCAGCATAGTCGCAAAGCGCAGCTGAATCCGATTCCCGTTTTCATCACGGCGATGGAGGTGGCCAGGATTTTCATTGTACTTGACCAGCTCCCAGTCTTTATAATACTCCGCAAGCTCCCCTTCCTTAAAAGTAAAAGGAAAGGGCACAGAGCAAGGGAAGTCCTCTGTATCCATAGCACAGACGATGAGATTGTAGCCGCCAAGCGCTGTATGTTCTTGCATATTGCGGATAATATCTGGAATCCGCTCTGCCTGCAGAAACATCAGAACAACGGTAGAGACGATCAAGTCATAAGTCTGAGTCAGACTAGCTGAGTTGATATCGTAGGTACCCACTGGCAGATCCAAATCTTCCTGCTCGACAATGCTACGTAAGATTTCCAGTGCCAGCTCACTCTGATCTACGGCCGTTACTTCAAAGCCCTGCTTGGCTAGAAAGAGAGCATTGCGACCTTGACCACAGCCTAGATCTAAGGCCCGTCCTGGGCCAACCGTCTGCATAGCTTCCAAAACCTCTGAGTGCACTGGATTGCTGCCGTATTTCTTAGGAAAATAATCCTCAGGCCGACAGTAAAACTCCAAATACCACTCCAAATCATCTGTCAAGGCTTCGACCCGATGCCAAGCTTGGGGCTGGGCAAAAGGATTGTCCTGACCAGCTTCAAAGATGTGCTCAGCCAGCTCCTCACCTTCCTCTGACATCTCAACAAACTTAAGGCGTCCCTTGAGAACAGTGATTTTGCCCCAAGTTCCCTCTTTGGTATTGTGCTTGTTCTTGACCAATTCGGGCATGGTCTCAGCTGTCCACACTGGCATGCGTTTATAAGCTAGCAATTTTTCTGTCATAAAAAATCCTTTCTCTGAAAGCCAAATTTCAAAATTTTAACTGTCTTTATCATACTCGAAAAAGCCAGACTTGACAAGCGCTAGGGTATTCAAGGTCTCACTAACAAAAAAGCAAGAAATGATTCAGTAGTCAATTCTTGCTCATATCATACATTAAGTTTTGTTTCCTAAAATATATCCCTGCATCTTATACGACAGCTTGTCCTGAAGAGCTTTCATCTTGTATTAAAATTCTTCATTTGTCTTGCGATGTCGCGGTTTTGCTCGCGGCGTTTGATGGACTCGCGCTTGTCATAGTCGTGCTTCCCTTTGGCTAGACCCAGGAGCAGCTTGGCATAACCGTCCTTGAGATAGACCTTGAGCGGTACCAGCGTCATTCCGGTTCCCTTGGTCTCCTGCTCCAGCTTTTGAATCTGCTTCTTATGCAGCAGTAGCTTTCTGCGACGTTCAGGCTCTTGGTTCCAGATATTGCCCTCTTCATAAGGAGCAATATGGACATTGCTGAGCCAGGCCTCACCGTTCTTGATTTGGGCAAAGCCGTCTTTTAGATTGATACGAGCGGCACGGACACTCTTGATTTCCGTCCCGGTCAGCACCATGCCAGCCTCGATGGTATCCACGATGGTGTAGTCGTGTCTGGCCTTTTTATTTTGCGCGACGACCTTTCCTTCTCCCTTTGCCATGCTTGGCTCCTTTCTTGACTAGTTCCTTGTAAAATGCCTTCTGGCTCTTGCCTTTCTTGGACTTCTTATCTTTCTTATCTCTGTTGCCTTTTTCTTTGGAAGAATGGCTGCGCTTGTCATCCTCACGGCGTCTCTTTCTGCCGGATTTGCCTCTGCCACTCTTGCTAGTCTTTTCTACCAGGTCAAATTCACTAGGCAGGTATTCAAAGTCAATCTCGCCCGTAGCCTTATCCGCTCGGACCAGCTTGATGCGAATCTGCTGACCGACTTTAAAGACCACGCCAGACTTTTCTCCTTGCAGGGTCATCGTCCGCTCATTGTAGCTATAAAACTCTGGCAGGTTGGTGACATGAATCAAGCCTTCGACCGTATTGGGCAGCTCGACAAAGAGTCCAAACTTAACCACGCTTGAAACCACGCCGTCAAACTCTTCCCCAACGAATTCTTCCATGTACTCAGCCTTCTTCATGGCTTCGACTTCACGCTCGGCCTCGATAGCCCGACGCTCTCGGCTAGAAGACTGACTGGCAATCTCTGGAATCACTTGCTCAAAATGCTCTGCTATTTCTTTAGACTGTCCATAATCCCGTACCATCCGGTGAACCAGAAGATCCGGATAGCGGCGAATCGGACTGGTGAAATGCGTATAATACTCCGCTGCCAGACCATAGTGACCGTGATTGTGCTCAGAGTAACGAGCCTGCTGCATGGAGCGCAGAAGCATCATAGACAGGACATCCTCATAAGGCTGGTCTTTGACTGCCTCCATAATATCCTGCAGGGCCTGCTGACTCATAGAGCTAGCCGTCCCATATATCCGAATCCCAAAGCTAGAGGCGTAGTCGATAAACTTCTGCACCTTCTCCGCCTTAGGCTCCTCGTGGATCCGATAGATGAAGGGCAGATTTAACTTAGCAAAATGCTCAGCTACCGTTTCATTAGCCACTAGCATAAAGGATTCAATCATGCGCTCGGCAATTCCCCGCTGACGCAGGACAATATCCACTGGCCGGCCTTCCTTGTTGACTATGATTTTAGCTTCATTGGTGTCAAAGTTGAGCGCACCACGTTTAAAGCGCATGCTTTCCAGAATCTCATGCAGCTGGACCATGCTGTCAATACTAGGCACAATGGCCTTGAACTGCGCAGCCTTTTCCTGATCTCCTGCGATGATGTCGTTGACGTCGCTGTAGGTCATGCGGAAGGTCGTTTTAATGACAGACTGGGTGATGGTATGCTTGACCACGCGCCCCTTGGCATCAATCTCCATGATAGCTGACTGGGTCAGCCGGTCCACATTGGGATTGAGAGAGCAGATACCGTTGGACAGGCGCTCCGGCAGCATAGGTACCACGCGGTCGGTCACATAGACGGAGGTTGCCCGATTGAGGGCTTCCTTGTCCAGCTCAGAGCCTTCTTTGACATAGTAGGATACATCTGCGATGTGGACGCCCAGCTCAAAATTACCATTTTTCAAGCGCTTGATATGGACCGCATCGTCCAAGTCCTTGGCATCCGCTCCATCGATGGTGAAGGTTATCTCTTCGCGCAGGTCCAAACGTCCTTCCAAATCACTTTCTGTCGGTGCATCTGGAACTCGCTCGGCCTCTTCCAAGACCTTTTCTGGAAACTCGGAGACAATGTCCATCGACTCCAGCACTTCCAGTACATCAATACCTGGATCGTTTACATGACCGACTACATCAATCAGACTAGCCACAAAGAAATCGTGTTTCTTGGTCGGATATTTGTCAATAGCGACCTTGAGCACCTCTGTGCCATCCAAAACCATGGCTGGTTTTTTGACATAAATAGGCTGACGGATTTTCTGATTTTTCGAGCGGATATAGCCCGCATACTTGGGCTTTTCCTCATCTAACACCAGCTGGCCAACTGCTGTGGTCAGGCTGTGCTCCAAAATATCGATAATCTTAGCTTCAGCTGATGTTTCCTTGATACGATCTGCCACCTTAGTAATGACCACTTCCACCGTATCGCCATCAATGGCATGATTGACATCATTACGGCTGACAAAAAGATCATCCTCTTCTTCATTCAGGGTGACAAAGCCAAAGCCATTCTTGTGGGCATGAAAAACACCCTTGAGCGTCAGACGCTCCTGTTTTTTCTTCTCATAAAGCTCAATCCGCCCCTCATCATCAAAGCGAATCTGATGCTTTCTTTCCATTTGGGAGATAATCTTGACCAAGTCACTAAAGTCCTTGGAAGACTCTTTCCCCAAAGCAGCTGCCAGCTCATTCACGCTAGCCTGCTGCTTTTCTTTTAAATATTCTATAATTTCTTCTTTCATACTTTCTTTCTATATACTGAGGGACTTTTGATGTTCCTCTCTTTTTAAACTTTAAAAAAAGGCCAAGACAAAGTCAGAGCCCATTTTATTTACTAGATAATACTGCCAATATCAAGGCAATCAGTAACCAGACGAAGATCAAGAATCCGGTCATACGCTGCATCACAGCTTCAAATCCACGTGCTTTAGACCGCTCAAAAAGGTCGTTGGCACTCGAATCAAACACGTTACTAGATTGGTTTTTAGTTGGTTGCATGAAAATAGCAATGACAATAAAACCTGATAAAATGACTAAAATCGTTAATAATAGGCTATACATAAATAAAACTCCTTAAAATCCTTTCTATTTTACCATAAAATCTACTTAGATTCAAGATGTAAGGTTACTTTTCTTTCCTTGGGGCAGTACTTCAATACCTCAATCTTATCAGGATGAGTCTTACTATTCTTACTGGTCAGATAATTTTGACTGCCGCAACTGGAGCATTTCAAATGAATTTTAACGCGCACTAGATTTCCTTCTTTTTCAATAAATTTCCAAAACAAAAAAGGTTGATAAGGAGACTCAATCCCACTAAGCCTGCTGTAGCATAAAAGACTGAATGATAGCCTGCTGTCGCTGCAATAGCCGAGCCTGACATGGGGCCGATGACGCCACCCAGATAAAAGAAAATCTGGTTGTAGCTAAAGATTCGAGAAATCCCAAACTTAGGCGTGATTTTGCTCAATAGGGCATTGACCCCCGGCACCAAAGCTCCGGTCCCTAAACCAAACAAGAAACGGTAAAAACCGAGTTGGAGCGAAGAGCCTGCATGAGCACAGAGCAGGTAAATGATAATAGAATAAAACTGAGCTAAAACGAGCAAACGATGATTGCCCATCCGATCCCCCATACGGCCTAAAATACTTGAGCTCAGCATACTAGACAGTCCCATACTCGAAACAATCAGGCCAGATACAAAAATCAAATTGTCCGTTTGACCTAACTCCCGAATATAAAGGGAAAGAATCGGACCAATAGACTGGGCTGCAAACTGGATAACAAAGCTAGTCAGAAAAAGAGTGGACAAGAGCTTGGGATATCTAATCTGGCGAATGAGTTCCCCAAAGCCAATCTCCTCTTCCTTGGTGACTGGCCTAAAATCTTCTCGGATAAAAGCAGCCGTCATCAGGGTCGCCACTAGAAAGAAAAAGCCAATCAGTAGAAAGACATTGCGAATGCCAAAAACTTCAGCAATCACTCCACCAATCAAGGGCCCCATGAGATTACCAGCAACGACACCAGTTGCTAGAGTACCTAGCGCATAGCCCGTCTTGTCCTTAGGTGCCTGACTGGCAATCAGAGCTGTGCTGTTGGGCACATAACCAGCAAAAACACCGTTTAGAAAGCGTAGGAGTAAGAGCCAGAAAATATTGGGCACAAAGGTAAGGCCTCCCATGGTAAAAACCATAGCCGTAGCAGCCCGAATCATCATAGGTTTACGGCCATAGCGGTCAGCCAAACTACCCCAGACAGGGGATAAAAAGGCTGCCGAAACAGCCGAAAGAGCAATGCCAAGACCAGCATAATACTCCACCTCATGACCACGCGCTCCTAGCTGCTCCACAAAAAGGGGCATGAAAGGAGTGACCAAGGAAATACTGGCACCTGTCAGGAAGTTCCCAAACCAAGCGATTTTCAGATTATGTTTCCAATTTACTTGTATCGTGATAGAATCATCTTCTTTCTAATTTCTGCAAAGCATCGAGAAGCTGCTGTCTTGTCTCCTCTAGCCCACCATTATTCTCAATCAACACGTCCGCCCTCTTTCGTTTTTCTTGTAAAGATAACTGAGCTGCTATGCGTTTTTCTGCTTCTTCCTGATTCAGAGCATTTCGATTCATAAGGCGACTGAGCTGAGTTTCCTCCGTCACATCCACCAGCCAGATTTGGTCAAACCAGTTATCATATCCTAACTCAAACAACAAGGGAAGATCCATGAAAAAGATATCTTCCGTCTCTGCCAGCAAGTCTCGTCTGCGAGCCAGTTCCTCTCGAATAATCTCGTTCTGAAGCTGGCTAGACTGCGCCAAGAGTTCGGGATTCCCAAAAATCATAGCTCCCAGCTTAGGCCGATCCAATCTCCCATCTTCCTGTAAGATAGTTGAACCAAAAGTAGATAAAAGAGCTTGATACAGTCGTCCTCCTGGCTCTTGTAGCTCATGCACCAATTGATCCGCATCGATGACTTGGTAGCCTTGCTGCCGCAAAAACTCTGTCACTGTTGTCTTACCCGAAGCAATACCGCCGGTGATACCAATAATTCTTACCATAACAGCTACCTCGCTTTCTGGCAGTGAGGACAGAGATGAGTACCTCGTCCACCCAGCTTAATTTTTTCAATCGGACTGCCGCATCTAGCACAGGGTTGACCAGTCTTTCCATAGACCTGCAGAAAATCCTGCATCGTGCCATCTTCGCCCAAAGCATTGCGGTAGGTCCGAATAGTCGAACCCCTCTTCTCAATCCCAAGCTGCAAAACTTCTATAATCTGCTCACGCAGCCGTTTCACTTCAGCAGTCTTTAGACTAGCTGCTGGCCTTGCCGGATGAATCCGCGCCCGCCAAAGGGCCTCATCTACATAGATATTGCCCAGACCAACAACCAAGGTCTGCTCTAGCAAATAGGGTTTGATAGGCTTCTTGGAGCGACTCAAAGCTACGGCAAAAGGCGCCAAAAGAAAGTCTGAGTCTGTTGGCTCAGGACCAAGCTTTCTGGCAGCAAAATAAGCCTCCAGCTGATCCTTTCTCAGCAGCTCCATGGTCCCAAACTTGCGGACATCCTCATAAACAAGCGTTCCACCATCTGTCATCTCGAAAAAAACATGGGCATGCTTGCGCTCGGGCACCTCTTCAGGATAGAAAAGATACTTGCCTTCCATTCGCAGATGGGAAACCAGCACTCCGCCTGTCAAGTAAAAGAGCAAATACTTGCCCCGACGGCCAATCTTTTCAATGGTCTGACCTGGCAAGTCGTGGACAAAGCTATCCACTCCCGTACCAATCATCTTGGCATAGCGGACCCGCACCTGCCCAATCGTCTTGCCAACAACCAGACGCTCCAAACCACGCCGAACCGTTTCCACTTCAGGTAATTCAGGCATAAAGTTCCTTTCTTAGTATTCTCAATATCAAAGCCCCATAGCAAAGCTGTCCGAGAAATACTCATCCAGCATCAGGCGGTGTTTATCCGATACATTTTCCAGCTCCGCTATTTCTTTCTTAGAAAAGAATCCTAAACGCAGTGTTTCCTCATTATGAAAATTGGTAATATCAACATTCTCCAGTGCCTGGAATTCATACAGAAAGACAACCGTCTGCACTTTGTCTCCATTAGGATAAGATTCATCAAAATTAGTGTAGACATTCAGCAAGCGCTTGGCTTCAACAGCAATGCCTGTCTCTTCGTAAAACTCACGCACGGCTGCTTGCAGAGAAGTCCCCACTAACGCTAGTAGCTTGCATGATTTTGAACACTAATATTAAATTAATATCCTTTTAATTTTTTTAGCTATTATTGAAGCCAATAAAGGAGGGACTGCATTACCCACTTGTTGATATTGAGAATCTTTTGTTCCATAAAATACAAAGCTATCTGGAAAAGATTGTAGTCTCGCAGCTTCCCTAACACTTATTGACCTATCTAAGGTAGGATGAACCCACATTGATTTTCTTACATTTACAACCGTTCCTGAGACACTATTATAATCTAATCTTTGATAGATAGTATTTTGTGTCCTACCAGAATTGCTATATGTAGATTTTAGTTCAACTGGCAAATCATGAAAATTTTGTCCTGGTTTAAGATTTTTAAAACGTTTTAAAGCAATCTCACTCGTTTCTGTAACTAAGTGATTGTAAATTAAATTGCTGTTTGCAATTCTCTTTAAATAATCATTCTGTCTAGAAATAGATAAATTTTTATATTTTGGAGGGGGATCTGCAATGTTTGTAGTTACTGGAACGTCTTCCAAATCTTTAATAGCATCTCCAATAGTATAGCTTTTGCTAGTATAATCCGTAAAATCAAGCCTTGTATCTTGATCAAAATATTTTTTGTTTTTACCTATTAGAAAGAAACGTCTTCTATTTTGTGGGATTCCATAATCACTAGCATTTAAAATAAAACTTTGTAGAAAAAAATCTTCCAAAACAACCTGTTCCATGTATTCTCTAACAGTATAACTTTTTAATATGAATATATTATGACTTTCTTTAAATGAATATACAATATTATTTTCATAAAGTGATTTTAAAAATTTTATTGACTTATCTAAGTCTATATATTTTTTTATGAGTATATCATTTTCTTCTGATATCAGTTGATTAGAAATGGACTCTTCTATAGCGACTTTATAGTCAAGAAACTCATCATGAAATTGTTGCTTTAAAATTAAAGATTCGATTTTAGAAAGATTTTTCTTGAAATAAGATTCTTTTGCATCTTCATTTTTTTTACTTAATATCTTTAATATTCTTGCTAGATCTTTCTGAATCAAATAAGTAAATATTCTAGAATCTATACAATCATTTAATATAAATGTTTTTAAAAATTTATTATTTTCTTCAAATAATGATAGTTTAAATTCCTTATCAGTTGTTTTAATATTAAAATTCTTTTCATCTTCCTTGGTCATAAAGAACAAATGACTATCCGATAGAATGGAGCTAACATTTTCTAACACAAAAACTTTGGGAGAAATTTCTTTTACTGCTCTAAAATATTCCTTAACTAACAAATTATTATTATTAATAAATTCCGATTTATTTCTATTTGCATTTGAAAAACCTTGACAAGGTGGTCCACCTATAACAACATCAATATCTTTATCACTAAAATGTAAATCTATAATATTATCAAAAATTTCTACTTCGTTCGAGTGATTCTTTTTATAGGTTTCCTTTGCCCATTTATTATTTTCTACTGCTTTTTTTATCACAAACCCTGCTTGCTCGAACCCCAAACTTAACCCACCGGCTCCTGCAAATAAATCAATTACTTTATACATTTATTGTGTTTTAAATCCTTTTCTATCCAAATACTTTAGAATCTCATGATGGAGGGAAAAATCTTTATCAGGATTCGCATGCTTATATAATTCGCAATCAGGAAAGTTCTTATCGATTAAAAATAAAGTCACACCATAATACGGTTTGCTATCTACAAAATGTATGTGAGGAAATTTAGAATGTTCTTCAGAATCTTTGAAATCAAACCTTTTTATGTCATTGTTAAATTTTCGTTCCAAAAAACGACCAATCTTTTTTGTTTCTTTAAAATAGGATTCAATATATACATTCTTAAAATTAATTAAATCTTTTTTTTGAATAATATGCTGATTATGTTTTACTGAAGAAAACTTTTCATTATTCAATGATAAAATTAATTGATTTGAAGATAACTGATTTAGTCTCCGTTCTAAATCGTCTTTATCGCTAATATCCTTTACAGAATTATATAAGTCACTATCTACATTTCCTGAAGGTTTTTTAAATTGTTGTATACTAACAATCAGTTTTTCTATATAAGTTTTATTTGGATTACTAGAACTTATTGTTTTGTATAGAGTATAGAGATTTTTATCTTCTAACAATAAATTATTCAAAAAAGACATGTCTAAATTTATAATTTCATTTCTATCTAATTCAACAACATCTAGTATATCTGACAAAGTTCGTATGGCTTCAAAAAAAACGGATTCATTCGTATATATAATTGAGAACTTTTATTAAAAGCAATCTCATATAATAAAGTGATTTTATTATAATCATTCGTCATCGGCATCACCTTATAATTCTTCGAATTCTTTATTTAATAGGGCGAACTCTTCATCAGACAATGTGTCTTCTTCTACTGCTTGGTGATCAAATGTTGAATCGTCTTCAACATTAAGCAACATTTTTCTTAAATCCTTGCTAAACTGATCAAAAAGTTCTTCTTGCATATTTTCGATAGTTCCAAATTTCCCCATTTCAATATTAATAGAAGTTGTATTCCCATCTTCTTGATAAAAAAAGTAGACTTTCTTACTGTTATCAGTTGGATCTTGAGATTTTGTAACACGTACTGCATTAAAAAAATGATCGCTATGCGTTTCTATAATGATCTGTCTATTATGCTTAGACAACCAAAAGTAAAATTCAGCCAGTTCATTCTGTGCTTTTGGATGTAAATGCAGTTCTGGATTTTCGACAATAATAATATCACCTTCTTTTGATAATAAAGAAATAATCAATTGCTCAAGTATATACGAAACACCTGTACCTACATGCTGAGGACGATACTTAATAGAATATTCAAATTCTTTGTTGAAAAGAACTCTGATAACATTAGTATCTACTATGTGCTCTACATCAAAAATATAACCCGTTAATTTTTTTAACCAATAATTTACAATAGATTCATAAATAGGTTTTTCATTAAACGGCAATAAATCTTCATAATATTTTTCACTAAACTTTTTATCTTTATTTTCTAAAAAATAGTCAAAAGTGTAACTTCCATTCTTACCGATTTTCTGATTGTGTTCAATATTTTTAGGATAAGTATCCATAACTGATGCTCTATTTGCACTAATGTAAAACACATCTTCCTCATAAAAAAACTTCTGGTTTCTCTCTCTATTACCCACTTGTTCTTCAGCAGAAACACTACATTCTAATTTAGTACCATCTTCCATACACAGAGAGATTTTAGCAGACTCACCTTTATCTACTCCTTCATTTATTATATTTATAGGAGTTCCTAGTGAGATTGCTTTGCCATTTAGAATATCGTCTTCGTTTCGTTGAGACATTACAAGCAAAGATTGAATAAGTGAAGATTTACCACTAGAATTTGTTCCAGTAATAAGATTAAAATTTGTAAAATTTAATTCCATGTTTCTAATTGACTTAAAATTTTTTATTTCTACTCTATCTATCATTTATTCTTTCCAAAATCCCTTCAACATACTTAAATCTATAATTAATTCGTTCCTCTTGATCTCTCAAATAAAGAATCTTGTCAATAAATTCTTCATCATTAATCATGCGGGTGTATTCATCACATAAACTATCAATAATAGTCTCACTTTTTTCGTCAAAATCAATAGAATCCATTAAATACATCCATACTTCAAATATGTTCATATTAACTACTCTACTCTCTCCGCGAGAAAATTGAGCTCTCTTTAATTTTGCGAATATTATTTGACTTTTATGATATGCTTCGCAAAATAAAGTATAAAGCCTATCTAAAAAATCTTGAGAATTTTTATTAATGTACTTCATAGTCAAATCAAGTAGCACATCTACATTAAATTTATCAATTCCCTGTTTTTCAATCTGTTCCATATACCAACTAATAAATTCTTCATCTTTCCTAAAAAGATAGAAAGAAAAAAATCTTAAAGCAATATATTGATCCTTCTTCCTCTTTTTAGCAACAAAATCTATATTTTCATTTTGAGATATTTTATTTAATAACCTAGTGCTTTTTCCTTGATTTAAAGCATTACGGATTTCCTGCTTATTTAGAATAATACCTCCTCGGTTTACTCTTAAAAATATTTCATTCTGTATCACTGGAGATGTAGTTGAGGATACTATATAGCATATTAACTTAAAATCTTCAAATTTATTTCTCAATTTAGCTTCAAAATCCTCATGTGTTGCTATACTTTTGTTATTAACTAACGCCTTTAAATTTTTCCCAAGTTTCATCCCTTCATGCATAAATTTAAAAAATGTTGTTAATCTTTGTTTTCCATCTACGACAATATAATTTCCATTTCTATCTTCAGAAAAATAAAATGCCGGTAAAGGAATGCCTAACAGAACACTCTCAATCAATTCTTGTTGCTTTGTTAAACTCCATACATTATCCCTTTGAAATTCTGGTTCAAGTATAATTAACCCTTCCTTCTCTTCCTCTTTTTCTCCATTTTTTTTCCACTCCAAAAAACGCAAATACTTTCTATACAAATCAAATATGCTATTTGGTTCATTAATTATTCTCACTTCTTTTCTCAAGTCAGTAGCAGATGAGGAAATCCAGTTATTCTTTAAATTCTCTTTTTCATCATCACTAAGTTGTTCATAATCTTCATCGTTCAAAGCAGATAAATTTGATACCTCTTCTGCCCCTTCAAAATCACCTATTTGTTCCTTAAATTTTTCTGTAAAATTTTGTTCCATATTGAATCCTCCAATAATATTTACAATGATTCTATTAAAACTAACTTTTTATATCACTATATTTTACCCCAATTTTTAAACTCCACTTCAGGTAATTCAGGCATAAAGCTCCCTTCTATCTTCTTTTAGTCAGAAATATACCCTAAAATATCAACAGGATGACTTTTTATTGTTTATAAAACGTTATGAATTCTATTTTTTTAATATTCCTTCTCATTATAGCCAAAGTCCGCCAAATCTAGCTTCTTGTCCCGCCAGTTTTTCTTGACTTTGACCCAAGTTTCTAAGAAGACCTTGTCTCCCAGCATGAGCTCGATATCGCGACGAGCCATGGATCCGATTTTCTTGAGCATGGAGCCGCCTTTACCGATGATAATGCCTTTTTGGCTGTCTCGCTCGACCATGATCGTCGCTCGGATATGGACCTTGTCCGTCTCCTCGTCTCGCTTCATGCTGTCAACAACCACCGCGACTGAGTGGGGAATCTCTTCACGAGTCAGGTGTAGAACCTTCTCACGAATCATTTCTGAAACCAAGAAACGCTCTGGATGGTCGGTAATCTGATCTTCTGGGAAATATTGGAAGCCCTCCTCCAGATTCTCACTAAGGATGTCAATCAGACGGGAAACATTGTTGCCCTGCAGAGCCGAAATCGGAACGATTTCTTTGAAGTCCATCTGCTGACGGAAATCATCAATTTGCGCCAAAAGCTGATCCGGATGGACTTTATCTATCTTATTGACCACCAAGATCACTGGCACCTTAGCCGCTTTCAGGCGTTCGATAATCATATCATCGCCCTTGCCACGTGGCTCATCAGCTGGCACCATGAAAAGAACCGTGTCCACCTCACGCAGCGTGCTGTAGGCTGCTTCCACCATGAAATCGCCTAAAGCTGTCTTAGGCTTGTGAATGCCTGGCGTGTCGATAAAGACAATCTGCTCCTTATCCGTCGTATAAATGCCCATAATCTTATTGCGTGTGGTCTGAGCCTTATCGCTCATGATGGCAATTTTTTGCCCCATGACATGATTCAAAAAAGTTGATTTGCCGACATTTGGTCGGCCTAAAATGGCTACAAAGCCTGATTTAAAAGTCATTGTTCTATTCCTTCTCTAAAAAATAATATCCCACAGTTTTGGCAGAAAGATAATCAAACCTGTGATAACTGCAAAACCAGAAACCACCAAAACTGCACCAGCTGCCATATCCTTGGCATTCTTAGCCCGCATAGAAAAGTGATAATCACTAGCCAGATCCACCACATTTTCAACAGCTGAATTCATGATTTCAAAAGCGATCACCAAAAAAATACTCAGCAGCAAGAACAGCCACTCCGTCGCTGAAATCCGAAAAATCAAACCTGCAATGATGGCAGCTACAGCTGAAAGAACATGGCTCCGCATATTCTTTTCTTCTTTAAAAGCCGTGAAAATACCCGTCAGAGCGAACTCCAAACTCGATATGACATCTCGATTTTTCCACTTGCGCTTGTTATTTTTATTGTCTTGTAAGTCCATAAGCTGTCAAAATTTCTTCCTGTAAGCCAAACATTTCTGCTTCTTCTTCTGGCGTATAATGATCATAGCCGTTGATATGCAGAAAACCATGCACCGCCAAAAAGCCCATCTCCCGTTCAAAGCTGTGGCCGTATTCTTCCGCCTGCTCCCGCGCCTTGTCCACCGAAATGAAGAGCTCACCGATATAAGCGTCAAAATCCTCCAACATCTCAGCCAGCTCAGGATTATCCGCCAAGTCTTCCTCGTCAAAGGCAATATCCAGTTCCGGCTTGTATTCCAAGCTGATGACATCAGTCGGCCGATCTGTGTCTCGATATTCCAAGTTGAGCTCATGGCTGCGCTCATTAGTCACAAAGGTTACAGCCATTTCCTTATTTTCTTTGCCCGTCTTTTTAGCCGCAAACTCCAAGATTTCCTGAGTCTGCTTGATAATTTCTTGAGAAACCTGACCGGTTTCATCCACCATTTCGATATACATATTTTACCTGCCTTGCTAATATTACTTTTATTATATCATATTTGGGCGCCTATGAGAGCCACAAGCATTGCATTTAAACGAGGAGAAATCCTAATTTAAAACCAAAAAAGGCTGAGAAAATCTCAACCTCTTTATCTAGTGCTAATTGCCGGGATCGAACCGGCGACCTCATCCTTACCATGGATGCGCTCTGCCTACTGAGCTAAATCAGCATTACCTATCTACTATATCATGTAGATAGGCACTTGTCAATATTCTTTCTCATTTTTTTGCGAAATATTGCTCCCTAGTCAGATAGTAATGCAGCCGCGTCACTATGCGCCCTTCCTCATGGTTGTCCAGGGCTGCGTAAGGCTCTTCGTGCGAAAAGATCATGCCTGACTTTTGCATGACACGACCAGAGGCAGGATTGTCGATATCATGCAGGGCAACCAATTTGTTCATGCCGATTTCTTCAAAAGCCAGCTCAAGCACTGCCCGAGTGGCCTCAGTCGTGTAGCCCTGATTCCAGTATTTTTTATGGATCACATAGCCGATAGCTGCCGTTTTCAAGTCCAAGCGGATCTTATGCAGGTCAATCGTTCCGATAAAGTCGCCAGTTTCCTTCAGCTCAATACCCCAGCGCCCCAAAGGACTGGCTAGATAAAACAGGGCGATATTATTGCGGGTCTCCTCTAAATTTTTGTTGGTCGCAAAGGTATAGCGAACATTCTCCTCGTCTGAAGCATATTCAAACATGGCTGGAGCGTCATCCAAAGTCACTGGACGCAAGATCAATCGTTCCGTTTCCAATCTGGAATGCTGACTCAGCTCAACATAGATATTTTCCATCTCTTCCTCCTATTTTTTCTTAACAGAATAGCATAATTCCCTGCTCAAAACAATCTTTTTTTCTTGCTTTTTGCGATAGTTTCCTTTAAAATTAAAACATCACAATAATTGGCCTAGGTCCCCTTGTAGTCCTGTATTCGGAGATCCTAGTGTTAGAAAAAGGAGTAAAGCTCTATGTTAATCGGAATTCCAAGAGAAATTAAAAATAATGAAAATCGCGTTGCTCTGACGCCAGCTGGTGTACACAGTCTTGTAGGAAAAGGCCATCAGGTACTGATCGAAACAAATGCTGGACTTGGATCTGGCTTTGCAGATGCAGACTATGAAAAGCAAGGTGCAAAAATCGTTGCCACTGCTGCTGAAGCCTGGGCAGCTGAGTTAGTTGTTAAGGTTAAAGAACCGCTGGAAGCTGAATACCAATTCTTGCGTGATGACCTCCTACTCTTCACTTACCTGCACATGGCCGCTGCTCCCGAATTAGCCCAAGCTATGGTAACAGCTAAAACTACCGGGGTAGCCTACGAGACTGTACGTGACGGACAAGGACAACTACCACTCTTAGTACCTATGAGTGAGGTTGCTGGTCGTATGGCGGTTCAAATCGGAGCTCATTTCCTAACCAAGCAAACAGGTGGCTCTGGCGTTCTCCTTGGCGGTGTCCCCGGAGTTCCAAAAGGTAAAGTTACCATTATCGGAGGCGGTGTTGTAGGAACTCATGCAGCCCGTATCGCTCTGGGACTAGGCGCTCAAGTTACGATTCTCGATATTAGTGCCAAACGTCTATCCGTGCTAGAAGAAGTCTTTGGCAACCAAATTCAAACTCTCATGTCCAATCCATTTAACATCGAGGCAAGCGTCCGCGAAGCAGATGTCGTGATTGGAGCTGTGCTCATTCCTGGTGCTAAAGCTCCAAAACTGGTGACTGACGATATGGTTAAGCAAATGCGCCCCGGCTCTGTTATTGTTGACGTGGCTGTTGACCAAGGTGGCGTTATTGAGACTGCTGACCGCGCGACAACCCACGATGAGCCAGTTTATGAGAAACACGGTGTTCTCCACTATGCAGTAGCCAATATCCCTGGTGCCGTGGCTCGCACTTCTACTATCGCCCTGACCAATGTCACCCTTCCTTATATCGAAGCGTTGGCTGGCAAAGGCTTCAAACAAGCTATTGCAGACGACGCTGGATTGCGTGAAGGTGTCACAACCTATCACGGTCACATCACTAGCCGACCAGTTGCAGAAGGCTTGAATCTCGATTATACTTCTATTGACGAACTTGTCTAAGCATTTTTCTCTTATATACAAAACCCGAAGGAACTTCTAGTCCTTCGGGTTTCATTTGTCTTAAATTTGAATTTGGTATCACGCTGCCATCCATTTAGGCAGGATCAACATTGCTCTAAATCATTAAATTATCAAGTATATTACTCTTTAATAGACATTTTACAAGAAGTATCTAATGCCACTGATTCCTATTCCTGACTAGGCTCTTCTTTCTGGTAAAAATTCATCCCAACCTCAGTATCCTCGACCAGAATGTCATCAGTCTGGCCCAACAGCAGCAAAGCGATGTAAAAGTCACCAACACAGCCCGCTGCATGAATACTAGCCAAAGGCATGTAGAGAGTTGAACTGAGCAAGCCCAGCATGGCCAACAAGGTCAGAAGCAAGCTAATCAAAACAAAGGGAGCCAAACCAATGACCAAGAAGTCCTTACGATTGTAAAAAGTTCCTGGACTAGTCGCATAAGCCATTCCATTTTTAAAACCAAACTTGACCTTGGCCTTCCCTTTACCAAAAAACTTGAAGAAGAAACCGTGGATGTACTCATGGATGACGACAAGGATAAAGGTAAAAACTAACAAATAGGCAAGATCTAGACCCGAAAAATCATAATGATCGGCTCGGAAGATTAGCTGGGTCAATTTCGCAAAAAGCATGGAGAAGGGAAAAATCAGCAAGAGCCCCGCTACATTTAGACCGATTACATATTTCTTTTCTTCCATAAAGTTGATTTTTTTAATGAGTTTCATAAAGGCTCCTCCATCATTTTCGACCTTTACTCAAGACATAAGTGCTTGCACTGATAAAAATAAGAAGCCAAATCACCAAATTAGAGAAATCTTCAATTTTAAAAGAATAGTCTCCTGTTTCAAAGAAGTTGATAAATGGATTCATAAAAGTAAACCGCAGAATATGCTGTATTGTTTTATCAAAACTAGCAAATAAGGGTACGAAACTAATCAGCAACAGCGGAAATAAACTATAAACCTGAGCTTGAGATTGTGTCTTGGAAATACCACCAATAAAAAGATTGATTAAAAGGATAATAACAATAATGAAGAGATTGATCAAAAGATAGATAGGCCATTTGCCAGAGAGGTCTACATGCAAATAATATGGGAAAAAAAGCAAGGCAAAGACTGTAAATAGGAAGGGATAAACCAACATGGATAAGAGGTATTCGCCAGAACGAACCCCGCTCAGCATCAAGGTTTTTAGATTACGCTTCTCCTTGTCCTCTGCCATCATAATAGACACCATGTAGCCGCCACTCATGGCAAAGGTCATAGGCAGGATCATCTTCAATAGTCCTTGGCCTGCATTGCCATTCTTATTTAAAATCATATTGTACAAAAATAGGAGGCCAAAGGGCAGCAAGACGGACATAAGCAAAGAAGAATTTGTCAATAAAATCTGAGTACGCAGCCATGTGAGAGCTTTAATTTTTTTATACATCTAATTTTTCTCCTGTTAATTGAATAAAGATTTCTTCTAATGTAGGTTCGCAAGAATGTACTGTAATAGCCAATTTTAGGTCTTTTGTAGCCAATTCTGAGAACGAAATTTGCTCGGTTTCTCCATTTTCATAGCTAATTTTAACTTTCTTGGCTGTGTTATATTTTTGAATAATAGCTTTCGGCTCGCCATATTCTACTAATACTCCCTTATTTAGCAGGGCCAGTCGATCACAAAGGGCACTAGCTTCATGCATATCATGCGTCGTCAGAAAAATGGTTGTTCCCTTTTTCTTCAGCTCAAGCAAAAGCTCATGAATCACCTTGGAAGTACGGGGATCAAGTCCACTCGTTGGCTCATCCAAGAATAAGACCTCAGGATTATTTAAAAGAGCCCGAGCTAGAAACATCCGCTGCTTCATACCTGTCGAAAGTTTTTCTGCTACAATATTTCTGCTTTCTAACAGACCAACCTGCTCTAAAACTTCATCTATCCGCTCATTTTTTAAATCGTATAATTTCGCATATATCTGCAGGTTTTTATAGAGAGTCATCTTTTCATAAAAGCCACTTGTATCAGATACTAGGCCAATTTTCACCAAATCCTGAGCATTAATAGCATCTGAAGCTTTACCAAGGATTTTACTTTGACCATTGTCGGCATCAAGCTGGCCTGTCAGGATATTAATTAAAGTTGTTTTTCCCGATCCAGATGGTCCTAAAAATCCGAAAATTTCTCCTTGATCGATATGAAAATTAATCCGTTCTAAAGCTTTTTTATCTCCAAAACTTTTAGAAATATTCTCTACTTGAATCACTTGTGACATAAGGCCTCTTCTCACTTTCTTACTTATAATAACGTTTAACGATTTTGTACTGGCTGACAGTAACATAAAGATAGATGACCGATACCGCAATCCAAGCCAAAATCGTATCCAATTGGAATAGGAGATTTAGCAGTATCAGTCCAATATAGATACTAGGAAAGATAAAGCTCACTAATTTCAGATGAACTCCTTTTGGACCGACAAACAGCTTATTTGAAATATCTTTTAACTGCTTGATAGGAGTCCACATTGATATAGACAAAAATAATGGTTAATACAATCATGCCAGATGCGACCTGCATTGGTGTTCCAGCTCCAAGAATAAAGAGTAAGACATAAAGGCCTGGAATGAGGCGCTGATTGAGGTTGAAGAGGGTCAAAAAGCTTTGTTCATAATGAGCCTGCAACTCCCCTTCATCATAGGACAGCGCATAGTCCTTCATCTCCTCAATGGTTGGCATAGCAGATAATTTATATTGACGAACCTTCTGAGTAGTTTTTAATACAAGAATTTGGCCTAAAATCAAAGCAAGAAACAGTGCAATATCATAAAATGGAATGTGAATCGTTGTTTCTGACCTTAGTATCGGACCTAGGTAGCTCACTCCTCCAAAGAGGGTGAATAGAGTCAGAGCAGACGAGATATTATATAAAATCGTCGCATATTCTAGTGTTTTGAAAGTTTGACGATAGAGCTCATAGCTTTTGTCATCATCTTCTTCTCTCTGGTAAGCCCCATGAACTTTATGCGTCTGATAGAGCAAGAAAAAGGTTACGGGATAGAGAATGATCAAGCTCGCTCGACCAATGTTCTTCAGCAGTTCAACATTTAAGACGGTCGGCCAAGAGAAATGCTCAAAATGAGCCATTATAAAACCGACTACTCCTCCTCCTAATATAGCAGCAAGAATGAAGATGCCGATATTTCTCAATATTCTTTTCTTTGTTGACATTGTTTTCTCCTATACTTAAATAAGCGCAGTCAGCCAAGCCATGACTTGGCTAATAAAGTCAGAGGCAGTTTCCAGTATTTCACGGCCAAATAAAGGTAAAATAATCAGCACTGTCATTAGAAAAATAAAGTGATTTCTGACTTTTTGGCTCATTTTATTCCACAAATAATCCTTTTGGAACCATCCTGCCAGATAGGCATAGCCCAAGGCTACAAAAATCCCTAGCTCAGTTGATGCTAGCACTACAACTGCGAAAATTAGACGAATATAAGCTACCTTTATCCCAAAATAATCCGCCAAACCTGCGCAAACACCAGCAATTTTTGCTTGTTCTTCGTTAACTTTAAAGTTTTCCATAAATTCTTGCATTGTTTTTCTCCTTGTTTTACTTTCTCTCACTTACGGAAAGTACTAATATACCTACACAGCTTATCAAGATTGGCTCAAGTACTACCTTGATACAGAACTTGCTTGCTAGTCTTCATGACAAGATGGCTAGCATAAACTATCTACAGTAACTGATTTTTCCTGACTACCTACTCTTCCTCCACTAGTCGAAAGACATTTTCGACACTTTCGTTGAAAATCTGAGCAATTTTGAGGGCAATGACCACGGAGGGCGTGTATTCATCCCGCTCCAGCAAGCTAATCGTTTGCCGTGACACGCCAGCTTTCTTGGCCAAGTCAGTTTGATTCAGCCCGTCTCTGGCCCTCAGCTCTTTAAGTCGATTTTTCAGCTTCATGACAACACCTCTCAGTTCTCTCTTAATTCAACAGATTTGATATCGTCAATACGCATGAGCTTAATTTTTGTTTGACCTTTTTTATTGGTCTTACTCAACTTAACCCAATCGTCATCAGCATCAACTACCTCCCAGCAATCTGTCCCGAAAACTTCACCAATGATGATCGGTTTTTTCCCAATCATTTCTTTAAAAAAACGTGACATTTCTCCACTCCTTTCTTTATTTCTCTCTAAACGTTTCAACTTCCTTTTTACATTTTTCAATTCACTGGATGACATCAGCCACAAACCAGAAAATATCGGAAGTAGACACCAAAACAGTATCTCCATTAGTTCTTCCTTTTATCTTTTCTTCTTAACTTAAATACATTGTAACAGATTCTTTTCTTTTTGACAAGTATATTTGTCAAAAAAATAAAGATTTTTGTCAGAAAGACTTAGATCTTCTACAAAATAAGAAGTAAAAAAGACCAGGACTGAATCCTGATCTTAAAAAGCATACTACAATTTACCTGCTACTGCCTCCAAGAGTTCTTGGATTTTCGCTTGATTGCTTCCTCCTGCCATGGCCATGTCTGGTTTACCACCACCACGTCCATCGACGATTGGAGCCAATTCTTTAACCAAGTTACCCGCGTGAATGTCTTTGGTCTTGCTTGCAACAAGGATATTGATCTTGTCACCGATAGCGGCAACTAGGACAAGCAAGTCAGAGTAGTCTTTTTGTTTCCAGTTATCCGCAAAGGTACGAAGGGCACCTGCATCTGATACAGAAACTTGGCTTGCAATGTAACGGTGTCCGTTGACTTCCTTAACATCCTTGAAGACATCGCCAGCAGCTGCGGCTGCAGCTTTTTCTTTCAACTCAGCATTTTCTTTTTGGAGTTGGCGAAGTTGCTCTTGAAGCCCTTCAACCTTGTGAGGTACTTCCTTGAGTTGAGGTGCTTTCAAGGTTGCGGCGACAGCTTTCAAAGCATCTTCTTGTTCACGGTAGGCTTCAAAGGCTTCCTTACCAGTCACTGCCAAGATACGGCGAGTTCCTGATCCGATTCCTTCTTCTTTGACAATCTTGAAGAGACCAATCTCAGAAGTGTTGCCAACGTGGGTACCACCACAAAGTTCGACAGAGTAGTCACCAATCGTAACAACACGGACTTCCTTACCGTATTTCTCACCAAAGAGGGCCATAGCTCCCATTTCTTTAGCAGTGTCAATATCTGTCTCAACAGTTTCTACAGCAATTGCTTCCCAGATTTTCTCATTGACTTGTTGTTCAATGGCGCGTAATTCTTCAGGAGTTACGGCTTGGAAGTGTGTGAAGTCAAAGCGAAGGAATTCGACTTCGTTCAGAGATCCTGCTTGTGTCGCATGGTGTCCAAGGATATTGTGAAGGGCCGCATGGAGCAAGTGAGTCGCAGTGTGGTTTTTCATGACACGGTGACGACGATTTGTATCAATTGCCAAGGTGTATTCTTGGTTCAAAGCAAGTGGTGCAAGAACTTCAACAGTATGAAGAGCTTGTCCATTTGGAGCTTTTTGAACATCTGTCACAGTAGCCACGACATTTCCAGCAGCATCCAAGATTTGACCGTGGTCAGCAACTTGTCCACCCATTTCAGCGTAGAATGGAGTTTCTGCAAAGATAAGTGACGCATTTCCTTCTGATACAGCTTCTACTTCAGCATTGTCCGCTACGATAGCCACCAACTTAGAAGACAATTGGCTAGCATTGTAGTTGAAGACACTCTCAACAGTGATGTTTTGAAGGGTTTCATTTTGCATACCCATAGATCCGCCTTTGACAGCAGATGCACGCGCACGTTCTTGCTGCTCTTTCATGGCTGCTTCAAAACCTTCACGGTCGACAGTCATACCTGCTTCTTCAGCGATTTCTTCTGTCAATTCAACTGGGAATCCGTATGTATCGTAAAGTTTAAAGACATCTTGACCAGCAATGACAGATTGACCTTTTTCCTTCAAATCTGCTACGATACCTTGGGCAAAGTGTTGACCTGAGTGAAGGGTACGGGCAAATGACTCTTCTTCGCTCTTAACGATTTTTTCAATAAAGTCCCGTTTTTCAAGCACTTCTGGGTAGTAACTTTCCATGATTTTTCCAACAGTTGGAACGAGCTTGTAAAGGAAAGGCTCATTGATACCCAATTTTTGACCATGCATGGAAGCACGACGGAGAAGACGACGAAGAACATAGCCACGGCCTTCATTTCCAGGAAGGGCACCATCACCGATGGCAAATGAAAGAGAACGGATGTGGTCAGCGATAACCTTAAAGCTCATATTGTCGCCATCTTGGTCGTAGACCTTACCAGACAATTTCTCAACTTCACGAATGATTGGCATGAAGAGGTCTGTTTCAAAGTTTGTCTTAGCCCCTTGGATAACTGCCACCAAACGCTCCAAACCAGCGCCCGTATCAATGTTCTTGTGTGGCAATTCCTTGTACTCGCTACGAGGAACAGCAGGGTCTGCGTTAAATTGTGACAAAACGATATTCCAGATTTCGATATAACGGTCGTTTTCGATATCTTCTGCAAGCAGGCGAATACCGATATTTTCTGGGTCAAAGGCTTCTCCACGGTCAAAGAAAATCTCTGTATCTGGTCCAGAAGGTCCCGCACCGATTTCCCAGAAGTTATCCTCGATTGGAATCAAGTGACTTGGGTCCACTCCTACTTCAATCCAGCGGTTGTAAGAATCTTTATCGTCTGGATAGTATGTCATATAGAGTTTTTCAGCTGGGAAGTCAAACCATTCAGGACTTGTCAAAAGTTCATAAGCCCAAGTAATAGCTTCATCACGGAAGTAATCTCCGATAGAGAAGTTCCCCAACATTTCAAACATGGTATGGTGGCGCGCAGTCTTCCCTACGTTTTCAATGTCGTTTGTACGAATCGCTTTTTGCGCATTGGTAATGCGTGGATTTTCAGGAATAATGGTCCCATCAAAATATTTCTTAAGAGTTGCTACCCCTGAGTTGATCCATAAAAGAGTTGGGTCGTTTACTGGAACCAAGCTGACTGATGGTTCTACAGAGTGGCCTTTGCTTGCCCAGAAATCTAGCCACATTTGGCGAATTTGAGCACTTGACATTTGTTTCATTTTATTTTTCTCCTTAAATCTTTTTAATGTTTTTTATGATGAACTTTCCAGCATCTCCACGTAGTCAATGGCGACGCAGAGGGAAATGACCAGGTCTGCATAAGAGTCTTCATAGACGGTTACGGTGTAAGTCGAGGTTAAATGGAAAATCTCTTTTCGAATCTCGGCGACAAGCTGATCACGATCATCCAGCAATTTGAAATTTAAATCCCAGATATTGCCCTCAATCCTTAGGCCTAAATTGTCAAACTCATATTTATCACGGAAGAAGGTCAGTTTCTTGCGAATATAAAAGCTAGTCCCGTCACTGAGCTTGATTTCAAACCGAGGCAAAAATGTTAGAAAGATTTTGCTGATCTGGCTAACTGTCTGTCCTTGAGCATCATAGATGGTGAAACTCTTCGGAATCTGGAAAAATGATCCTTCTACTTGGTAATCTACATTACCTCGATCGTCCTTGATATCAAAGCGTTCGCCACCTAGGCGAAATTTCTGTTTGACAAGATAGGTCTTCATCGCTTTACCTCCAGAGTCAAGATAAAAGACAAGCTCTTTGTCTGAAGGGCGAAAAACCGCGGTACCACCTTCATTCAATGAACTTGTCATTCTCATTAGCTATTTAGTTTGAAACATGAGTAGCATGAATTTTCCTCTCACATGGCTCGCAGCACCGCCAATTCTCTGAGCTGAGATCTAGAAAATCAATTCTCAATAATTTTATTATACTGACTTCTTAGCTTTTCGTCAAGCTTATTCTGCTGCAGGAGCTGGGTTTTCTTCAGTATGAGCAGCTTCTGATTTGCTTTCTTCTGAGCTTGAAGCCCCAGATTTTGCTTCTTCCGAGCTAGAAGATTGTGATTTCTTTTCTTCTGAACTAGAAGACTGAGACTTGCTTTCTTCTTTAGACGATGAGCTAGAAGTATCTCCTTCTACATATTGGGCAAAGACATTTTGGAAAGCTGGATCCTTCACTTTCAGATTCGCTTCCTTCAATTCTTTAGAAATAACAGAACGAATAAAGCTTGCATCGTTTTGTTTTTGAGTCAGAATTCCCTCTTTTAGTTGTTTCTTGTAATCTGTCCATTTTGCAGATTTTTGAGTTTTCTTCACCAATTTAACAATGTAGTAACTTGCTGAATAGTTCTGCTTACCTCGTACAGTGATCACATCAGAAACGCCATTTTCTTCTAAAGCAAAAGTAGCTTTTTTAACGGCATCCGCAACTGTTGTTGAGGTTGAATCAAATTTCACCTCGCCACCCTTATCTTTTGTGTCCTTGTCGGTTGAGTTTTCCTTGGCCAACTGACCAAAGTCTGCTCCCTCAGCCTTGGCTTTTTCAAGCACTTCCTTAGCCTTTTCTTCACTGTCTACCTTGATAATTTGAGCTGTTACTTCTGGTGTATACGTTTCAAAGAAAGCCTTGTAGTTGTCATCTGTCAGCTCTTTTTCAGCTGCTTTCTTAACAGCGTATTCAACCAATTTATTTGCGCGGATCTGTTCTCTGTAGGCATCTTCTGTCATTCCGCTTTGAGCAAGAACATTTTGGAAGGCAGAACCATAAGCGGATTTCATTTTTTCAAAGGCTTCTTCAACCTCTTTATCCGTTACTTTTTTGCCATACTTTTCTTCAAAAACTTGCTTAATGGCCATTTGAAGCAAGACTTGTTGAGAGGAACCATTATTTTTTACTTGATCGTAAAATTCACTTACTGTGATTGTCTCACCTTTCATTGTCACAATATCTTTATCTTTTGCTGTTTGTGAACATGCTGCTAAAGCCACTACAGAAAAGAGAGTTACTGCTCCTGTAAGGATTTTTTTCTTCATTGTTTTATCTACTCCTTCAATAAATTCACTTTGTCTATTGTACCACAAATCCAACTTGATATCTTAATTTTTCCTAAAAATTTTTGGAATTTGAGAAAAAAGTGAAGGGATTATTTTTTTCTAATCATAAGCAGCCCATCTCCTAAAGGAAGCAAGCTCGCAGTCAAATCTGGACTGTCCAAAGTTGCGTCAAACAGGCTATGCAAGCCACGGTAAATAGCTCGTTGGCCACGCTTAATGTCCTCAAAAGGCTTGGCAACATCGCCGCCTTGGAAGACATCGTCAATCAGGACCAGACCACCAGGATTGAGGCGCTTGAGAACCTGAGGCAGAAAGACCACATACTTGGACTTGGCAGAGTCCATAAAGACAAGGTCGTAGGAATCCTCCAGTGTCTCAAGCAAATCCACCGCATCGCCTTCCAGCAGGGCGATCTGCTGACGGCTGTCATACTTAGCAAAATTAGCCTTAGCAAGCTCAATCATCTCTGGATTGCGGTCAATAGTCGTAATCTGAGCCTGAGGCGCATGTTCCGCCATCAAAAGGGCCGAAAAACCGATAGCCGTCCCGATTTCTAAAATCTTCTCTGGCTGCAGGCTTTCGAGTAGCAGGCGGAAATAAGCTACTGTCTCATGGGGAATCACGGGCACATTTTCAGCTCTGGCAAAATCCTCCAGCTCCTTGAGTCCACCAGAAACTGGCTGGAGTCGTTGTCTCATAAAGTCTACAATCTCTTCTTTGACCACTGGCCGACGCATATTGGGATTAGAGTTTTGATTATAAGTCTCGACCATCTTATGCCAGTCCCAACTTTTCTACCAAGGCTTCGAATTCGTCCAGACGACGCTCAAAGACAGCAAAAGCAGCATTTAGGTAGTCTTCTTTTTCCATATCTACACCTGCTTTTTTGATGACATTGAGCGGATAGTCAGAGTTCCCAGCTTTCAAATAGTCCAGATACTTGTCCTTGTCTTCCTGACTGCCATGGACAATCTTTTCAGCCAAGGCAGAAGCGGCTGCAAAGCCTGTCGAATATTGGAAAACATAGTAATCATAGTAGAAATGCGGAATCCGAGCCCATTCGTACTGAATCTGCGGATTATCCTCTTTTTTCAGTCCATAGTATTTCTCGTTCAAGTCAGCGTAGAGTTCATTGAGAAACTCGCTGGTCAAAACTTGACCTTCTTGGTCAGCCTTGTGGATAGCGTGCTCAAACTCCGCAAACTGGGTTTGACGGAAGACCGTTCCTCGGAAGCCATCTAAGAAGTGATTGAGAATAGCAAAGCGGGTAGCATCGTCTTCTACTTCTTCCAAGAGCTTCTCTGTCAGGATATTTTCATTGGTCGTTGAAGCAATCTCAGCTAGGAAGATAGAGTAGTCTCCGTAAACATAAGGCTGGGTCTCACGAGTATAGCTGGAGTGCATACTATGGCCTGTCTCGTGCACTAAGGTAAATAGATTATCCAGTGTATCCTGCCAATTAAGCAACATAAAGGCATTGGTATCATAAGAACCGCCTGAGTATGCTCCTGAGCGCTTGCCTTGATTTTCATGAACATCAATCCAGCGCTCTGAAAATGCTGTCTTCACTCGGCTCAGATAATCCTCACCCAGAATAGCCAAAACTTCCTCAGACTTAGCCAAGGCTTCCTCATAAGTGAACTTGTAGTCTGTCTCTGACAAAGGTGTGTACATATCATACATCTTCAAGTCAGAAATACCTAAAATCTTCGCTCGTAAAGCGATATAACGCTGCAAAAGAGGCAAATGCTTATTGAGAGCTGAAACTAAGCTATCGTATACACTTTCTGGAATAAAGTCAGCTGACAAGGCTACTTCACGGGCAGATGAGAACTTGCGGACTTTCGCATTGTAATTGTGAACCTTGACATTGGTCTGCAGAGTCTTAGCATAGGTATGCTGATACTGCTCGTATACGCTGTAGAGAGCCTCATAAGCTTCCTTACGGACTTCTCGGTTCTTAGACTCAACTAGGGTAATATAGTTACCGTGGCTGAGCTGAACTTCATTTCCATCATCGTCATGCACCATCGGAAAGACGATATCTGCATTATCCAAAATAGAAAAGGTTTCGCCCGCTGCCCCAAAAATTTCACCAGCACCGGCCAATAGCTCCTCTTCGCGCTGTGTCAGGATGTGAGCTTTCTTTTTCAAAAGTTTGTCAAAATAATGCTGATACAGCTGCAGGGCTGGCTGCTCAGCCAAAAAAGCTTGGTATTGCTCTTCTGTAATCGCCATAAATTCGGGCTCGTAGAAGGCAAAGCTTTGGCCAAAATCGCTGTAAAGAGTCATGCCTTTAGCCTGATACTCTTGGTACTTAGCCACACGTGTATCCTGGTCATTCTTCATGTGAGCATAAGAATAAAGCTTTTCAATACGACGCATCAAGTCCAACTGGATTTCAGTCGTTGTTAAGAGACTATCCGCTGAATCCAGCAAATGCCCAGCCAGACCAGCTGCTTTCTTCACTTCTTCTGAAACCTGCGCCAACTCCGCTTCAAAGGCTTCATCTGTTGGGAAAATGGTTGTCAAATCCCAAGTATATTTTTCTTCAATCTCATTTCGTTGTTTTGCCATAGAAATTTCCTCCATCTTTTCTATTTTATCATAAAAGTGGGGGAAATCCTCGCATAAAATACCGGTGGATAGATAATTTGAAGCTGCTTATTTTTTTCAGCCTGATAATAGCTATGAAAGTGCTGATAATAAGGAGTCAAGTCTCTTGTTATTTGGCAAAAGGAGCTAGCTTGGACAGGCCGAACCTGCGGATAGAAATCCTCAGCTGACTTGGTCAGAAGATTGTCTCCTTTTTGATAGAGCTGGGCTTGGAGCTTCATCCAGCGAGGCTGCTGGTAATAAAGCTGCTGACGAACATAGCGACAAATCTCTGGATCCTGCCGCGCTAGATAACTTTCTAGCCCCTGCTTTTTAAAGGGCCTGCGGAGGACAGATAAAAGACAGCCTTGACCAAAAGGAAAGGATTTGATCTTGTACTGAGCTCGCCCATGCAAGTCCTCGTGAATGAGATATTTAAGTCGAAGTTCCTGCTGTTTCTCATCCAATTCCCAAAGATGAAAGCCCATATTTTGACTAAAATAAAGAAAGTCCTTTTGTAGTTTCGTCAGCGACTGTTTTAACCATAATTTCTTGCCCAAGAGCCAGAGGACCTGATAGCCATGCTGGCGATAGGACAGCGTCCTTTCCTCAAGTCTTTCCTGACTGAGTGGACTACACTGGACCTCCAGCGCTATGCGACCATCTATCAAAAGGTCAGCAATCTGCCTTATCTCAGGTAAAAAAGCCTCCACCTGAATCTCTTGACTTTGCTTCCCCCAGCTATAAAGGCCAGCTTTCAAGTTCAAATGCTCCGCACTTTCATTTTCTGCATAAAACGAACAATTTTCAAGAGAAATATGAGCAAAATGCGGTCGCATGACCCTTCCTTTTTTCAAGCGGACCGCCCCCGAACAGGCTGGACAAAAGAGTTGATCACCTAGAGACGGCTGCTTTTCCATCGCATTCAGCAAAAGCCCTTCTTCACTTTTCGCAAGCAACATAAGTATTTCCCTTTCAACATAATGTCTTTTATATCTTTATTCGTAATTAAAACACCAAAGAGAGGGCTTGTGAAATGGAACGAAGTATTATCTATTCTCTCACTTATGTAATCTCACCAAACAAAAACGAGCTGAAAATTTTCCAGACTCGTTTTTCCTTATCCAAATAAATTCTGATTCTTTTTTTCAGGAACTTTCAAAAAGAGAGCAAGCAAGAGCACTAGACCTATAATCGATGCCAGCATGAAATTCATACTACCATAGCCAAAATGATCTAAGATAGACCCTGACATATTCTGAATGAAAATTGTTCCTAGATTTCTCCCTGTCTGTAGTAATGCAAAAGCGGTCACCAAATATTTTTCATCTACCAAATTTGCCACGATGCGCAGGCTAAGCATAGTCAGTACCATGCCAGAAGCATGCTTGGAAAGCAGAGTGACTACGATTTTCGAGCCTAAGCCAAAGTTTAAAGCATAAACCGCATACTGAAGAAGCATCATACCTAAGCAGATATAGAGCAACTTTTTGACAGAGATTTTATCCATGAAAAGGTAGGAATAAAAGATTAAGGGCGCCTCGCACAGTACAGAGACAGCCACGACCGTTGTTGCCCAATCAACACTCAAGCCACTGGATTCTAGCATGGAAGGAATATAGGTATGCCCTGTATTGCCCACTCCAGAGTAAAGGGCAACAAGGAAAAGATAAAAAAGATAGGTTCTGTTTTTAAGAATGGCTGAAAAAAGTGAATGGCCTCGTTTTTCACTCTTTTTAGTTAATCTATCTCGCTTGGGATTCATGCCAAGAACTCCTAAAATACTCAACAACATAGTCCCGATAAAGACCAGATAGATCGCCTGGGGAGAAATATTCTTATAAATCAAACCCGCCAGCTGTGAACCGACGGCATAACCGATTGTTCCCCAAATTCGGATTTTCCCATATTTATAAGGACTTTGGGTTGCTAGTACATCCATCACAGTGCCCACCCCATTGATGAGCATCAAGACAAAACTATACCAGATGGCTAAGAGCCATAGATTATCGGCCTCCATAAAAAAGATGTCTCCTAGGATAATCAGGAAAAAACTGATAAGCGAAACCCTCTTGATGCCAAGCGTATCAGTTAACAGCCCCATGATTGGCTGAGCCAGCATGGAAGAAAAGAAAGAAGCTGATACGACGATAGATACTTGGCCAGCTGTGTAGCCCTTATCCAGCATATAAACGGATATCAAGGTCGAAAACAATGAATTGGACAGAAAATAAAAATTATACATCAAAAAATAAGCCAAATAGCTATTAGAAAACTTTTTCCCCATCATCAAAACCTCTCCAAAAATAGAATAGAGAGTGGGACAGAAATCGGTAATTCGTTAGAATTCGATTTCGTCGTCCCACCTCCGCACAGTTGAGTAGGGCTGTAAAAGCTGATGAAATCAGCGTAGTAGAGCCCACTCAACCACTGCGTCTTGCTCGACAATCCAAAGACAATTGAGAGGCTAGGACTTTTGTCCCAGCCTCTATCTCAGCTTGCAAAATAAGCACAAGCCTTTATTTAAATCTTTGCTTTCTAGCCCTTGCTTTAGCTTTTCTCGATTTCCGATTCTCGATATAGAAAATCAGGATAATAATGACAATTGGCAAGGCAATTAACCAGCGGTTGCTTAGCAAGTCACTATACCAAGTTTTATTATTTTCTTTCTTAGTGACTTCTTCTTTGGCAGACTGGGTGACAGAAGCATCTACTTCCTCCACTTTCATCTCATCAGAGATCTTTGGAGAGAGCGTGTACAGATCATTTCCGGCCTTCAAGACACCATTCTCAACTACAGGCTTTGCCTTCGCACCTTTTTTGACGGTCGCATAAAAATCTTCTGGCAGATTGTAAGTTTTTCCATCAATCTCCTGCTTCCCTTTAGAGAACAGTTTCTTGTACTCATAGTCAGCATAAGATTTTTCGATCAAGGCATTTCCAAATGGATGGCGATAATATTCACCGTCTTGGTCAGACCAGTCGCCAACACCCATGATAACGCCAATCACGCGCTGGTTTCCACGCTTGACAGTTGCAATGTAGTTGAAGGCACCGTTCGGACTTGATCCTGTCTTCAGACCATCTACTCCCTCTAGAGCATAGCGAGCACCCGGCAGAGAGTAATTATAAGTCTCAAATGTTTCTTCATAAGGCGTGCCAGCCTTGACGGTCACTTTGGCCTGATTGGTATAGTTTAAAATATCTGGATAGTTCTTTACAAAATTATAAACTAAAATCCCTAAATCACGCGCAGTTGTTTGATTACTAACATAATTGTTATATCTCTGAGGAGTATAGTAACCTTTGAAGGAAACTGCCGCAGCACCACTGGCATTAAACCATTTGGTGTTGGTCATGCCTAGTTCCTGCGCTTTCGCGTTCATCTTATCCAAGAAAGCATCGGGATCGTTATCTGATAGATAATTTGCCAGCATCACTGTCGTTGCGTTAGAAGAGGGTACAACTGTCATGGTAATCAGCTCAGAAACAGTGTAATTGACCCCAGCCACGATTTTATTATTGGAAATTTCATAAATTCCCGCAACAGCCTGATCTTGCGGCGTCGCCTTAATCACCGTATCTAAACTGAGTTTTCCCTCTTTAATGGCTTCAAAAACTAAATACAAGGTCATGATCTTACTCATGCTGGCTGGATCGCGAACCTCATCAATGTTATCCTGCCACAGTATATCGCCCGTATTTCCGTCAATCATCAAAGATGATTTAGGACGATTGATAGCTTGCACATGATCATTAGGATACATTTTTTGTGCCATATCCACCAATTCATCTGCTGCAGCAGAAAACGGTGACAGAAAGGCAGATAAAATCAGTCCAAACACCAAAAACTTCTTCTTCACATTTATCCTCCAAAAAAATCATTCCTAACTAGTATACCATATTTTTAACAAGGTTTTTGATAAATATCAAAAATCCTACCTAAAAATTAGATAGGAAATAGATTGTTAGGCTTCTAATAAACTCAAAGCTTCTTTATCTGCGATAATGACGACATCTTCATGACCTTGAAGGCTACTAGCTGGCAAAGCTTCTGTCACCTGACCTTGGACTGTTCCTGCAATTGCTTGAGCCTTGGAAGCACCATAGGCGAAAAGGATGATTGACTTCGCATCTAAGATATTCCGAATTCCCATCGAGATAGCTTGGGTCGGTACGTCCTCAATCTTCTCAAAGAAGCGAGCGTTCGCTTGGATAGTTGATTGCTGCAAATCGACGATATGGACAGTGCTATCAAAACTAGTTCCTGGCTCATTAAAGCCAATATGACCATTGGTGCCAATTCCCAAAATTTGTAAATCTACTGGGTGGTCAGCCAAGACTTGATTGTAGCGTTTCACTTCTGCTTCCACATCTTCTGCTGCTCCGTTTGGCAAAAAGCTTTCTTTGAAAGGCTTTTTATTAAACAGCTGCTCATTCATAAAGTAACGGTAAGACTGAGGATTCTCTTCTGAAAGTCCCACATACTCATCCAAGTTTACACTGGTCAGCTCTGATAAATCTAGGTCACTAGCAATGATTTGCTTGTAAAACTCAATCGGGCTGCTTCCTGTCGCCAAGCCCAGTGTTTTAGCCCCTTGAGCCAACTTCTCTTTCAAGATTTCTAAAGCTACCTTTGCGCCTTCTACTTGATTCTCAACACGAATAACTTTCATTCTATTCTCCTATTTTCTTGATTGATTCCTTATTTTATTATATGGTATAGACCAATTTTTGTCAAGTAGATTCTACTTAATTTTTTCATATTTTACTGAGAGACTTAGCGTCAAATCATGGTATAATAAAAGCATGCTATTACCAATGATTATAATCTTTTTACTAGGAATTGCCCTTTTTACCTCTGGGCTTTTCTAAAAAAAACATCTCGGTTGGCAACTAATTTTTTTATGCCTGGGAATTTTCTTTATCAGTATTCCCTTTTTGCTTGCCGCCTACTATATTTGGATCATGAGAACTATTTAAGGAGATAGAATGAATACTGCTGATTTTGATTTTCACTTGCCGGAAGAACTGATTGCTCAAACCCCTCTGGAGAAGCGAGACTCTTCTCGCCTGCTCATTGTAGACCGGGAAACTGGCCAGTTTAGTGACCAACATTTTGACAATATTATTGACCAACTTGAGCCAGGTGATGCCTTGGTTATGAATAACACCCGTGTCCTGCCAGCCCGCCTTTATGGAACCAAGCCTGAAACCGGCGGTCATGTAGAACTCCTACTCTTGAAAAATACCCAAGGAGACTTCTGGGAAGTCCTAGCCAAGCCAGCCAAACGACTCAGAGTCGGAACGCGTGTTTCTTTCGGCGATGGTCGTTTGACTGCCACTGTAACAGAAGAGCTGGAGCACGGTGGACGGATTGTTCGCTTTGAATATCAGGGGATTTTCCTAGAAGTCCTAGAAAGTTTGGGTGAAATGCCCCTGCCGCCTTATATCCATGAGAAGCTAGAGGATCGTGAACGCTACCAGACAGTCTATGCCAAAGAAAACGGCTCCGCCGCCGCTCCAACCGCTGGCCTCCATTTCACAGAGGAATTGCTGGATAAAATTGCGGCAAAAGGCGTTAAGCTCGTCTATCTGACCCTGCATGTGGGGCTTGGAACCTTCCGTCCCGTATCAGTTGACAACTTGGAAGAGCATGAGATGCATTCCGAATTTTATAGCTTGTCTGAAGAAGCAGCTGAGACCCTGCGTCAAGTCAAGGCAAGCGGCCACCGCATCATTGCTGTCGGCACCACTTCTATCCGAACACTGGAAACAATCGGCAGCAAATTCGATGGTCAAATCCAAGCCGACTCTGGCTGGACCAATATTTTTATCAAACCAGGCTATCAGTGGAAGATTGTCGATGCCTTTTCGACCAACTTCCACTTACCAAAATCAACTCTTGTCATGCTAGTATCAGCTTTTGCTGGACGCCAACTGACACTGCAAGCCTATGAGCACGCTATTACTGAGCGCTATCGCTTCTTTAGCTTTGGCGACGCTATGTTTATCAAATAAATACAGGTGAATCTATGAATAAAATCGAAAGTAGGCACCGCCTCATCCGCTCCCTCATCATGGAAAAAAGGGTCCATACCCAGCAGGAACTCCAAGAACTTCTGGAAGCAAACGGCGTCATTGTCACCCAGTCTACTCTCTCTCGTGACATGAAAACTCTCAATCTAGTCAAGGTGACCGAAAATGACAAATCCTACTATGTCATTAACAGCATCGCCCCTTCTCGCTGGGAGAAAAGGCTGCGGTTCTACATGGAAGACGCCCTGGTCATGCTCCGCCCCGTTCAGCATCAAGTCGTCATGAAAACCTTGCCCGGACTGGCCCAATCTTTTGGTGCCATTTTAGACGCTCTGGAGTTGCCCCAGATTGTTGCTACCGTCTGTGGAGACGATGTCTGCCTGATCATCTGTGAAGATAACCAAGCTGCTATCGATTGCTTTGATAAACTCAAAGAATTTGCCCCCCCATTTTTCTTTAGTAAATGACAAAAGAGTTGGAAAATCCAACTCTTTTTCGTGTTGATTCACAGTTTTTACTTGGAAAAATCCGCAACACTGATATCTATCCTAGCAATTTTACTCTCCTGCCAAGCGGAAAATAGTCTCAGCATAGATATCCATCGCACGATAGAGATCTTCCAAAGACGCTCGTTCATTGGCCTGATGTTCCGTCTGCTCTACTCCTGGGAAAAGAGCGCCAAAGGCCACACAATTTGGCATAGTCCGAGCAAAAGTTGCCCCACCAGAGGACATAGCTGGACTAGTATCGCCAGTCTTTTCTTGGTAGATAGCCATCAGGGTACTGACCAGTTCGCTGTTCTTAGGTACATAAAGCGGAGCCAGATAGTCAAATTCTTCATAGTCCAGCTGGTAGCGCCCAGCAATATCCGCTAGTTGTGCCACTAACTGATCTTTATCCGCCAAGACAGGAATCCGAATATCAATACGGATTTCAGACTTTTCTGAGTTCAGTGTCAGACCTGCAATGTTAAAGGAGAGTCTGCCAGACGGTTCATCTGAAATGTCACCAAATAAACGGCTACCAGTCGCATCTTCTCCCACCGCTTCTGCAATAAAGGCCAGAGCAGGATGAGCTTGTAAAGGCTGTAAAACTGTCGCCAGCCGAACAATAGCATTGATACCTTCAGCTGCATCCTTGGCATGCTTAGGTAGACCGAGAACAGTGACTTGTTGGTCATTTTGCTCGTAGTCAAAAGAAGCTGCCTGCAAACCTGCCACGACCTGCTCCAAAAGTTCTCCTTGATAGCTAGCCTTGCCAGGCACAACATTAAAGGCCTCTCCTGCTTCTAGCTCTAGCTGTTCTGAACCAGGACCATGCAGCTTGACCTGTAAGAGGCCTTTTTCAGCATAGGTCAGAGGGAAGGAAGAATCTGGCGCAAAGCCGAGCGTCGCTGTTTCTTCGAGTTCATTGTACCGCCCCATACAGCGCCAAAGTGTCTCTTCGTCCGTACCAAAGATAAACCGAACCCGCTTTTTAAATTTTACTCCGCTATCTAGCAGAGCCTTGACTGCATAAAGAGCAGCCATTGATGGTCCCTTATCATCTTGGACACCACGTCCGAAGATCCAGCCGTCTTTGATAGTTGCCTCAAATGGCGGTGTCCGCCAATCCGCTTCATCACCTGATGGAACAACATCCAAATGACAGAGAACGGCCAGGAGCTCTGCTCCCTGACCGATTTCTGCATATCCGTAATAACCTTTAGGGTCAAGATAGGTAGTGAAACCTAAACTTCGACAAATCTCTAAAGTTTTTTCTAGGACATCTTGAATTGCTTGTCCAAAAGGTGTTCCATTTTCTCCTTCGTTAAGTACCGAAGGGTAGGAGATCAAGGTTTTTAATGATGTAAGAAATTCATCTTTAACTTGATTTGTTATATATGTTTTCATGGAATCACCTTACTCACTATTTTATAGGAATGGAATGAACGTTCCAAGGAGAAGAAGGGCGATAGTCACTACAATGATAGCAACTACAAGTTTGCCCATGAATTTCCACCAAGTACCAATGTTGATACGTCCAAGCGCAAGAGCTCCCATCACAATACCAGATGTTGGTGCGATCAAGTTCAAGACACCTGAAGCAGATTGGTAAGCAGTGATGATCAAGCTAGGACGCACATTGACAAATTCTCCGAGTGGAGCCATGATACCCATAGTCGCGCTGGCAAGACCAGATGAAGATGGGATCAAGAATGACATAGGCAGATAGAAGATATAAGTCAAAACGATAAAGACTTGTGAAGACAGACCGCTCAGACCTTCTTTACCCCAGTTGAGGATAGTATCTGTAATCATACCATCGTTCATGATAACTTGGATACCACGAGCAATTGCTACGATCAAGGCTACACTGAGCAAGTCAGCAGCACCATTCATGAAGGCAGAAATAATCTTGTCTTCTTTAAGACCATAAACAACACCAATAAGGATACCCATAAAGGCGAAGAGCATTGCTCCTTCTGGGAAGTACCAAGTACCCAAAGCAGCTGTAGATGAACCAACAATCTTACCGATAACTGGAAGACCAGTCAACCAAGTATTTAAGTCTCCAAAGAGAGTAATACCTAAGTCACTCCATGGAATGAAACTCAAGACCATCAAGACAAAGGTCAGTACAAAGAGAACAAAGACATGTTTTTGTTTCTTAGTAAGAGTTGAGTTGACATTTTCTTCGTCTTCACCAACATTGAAGAATTTCATATCTTCATCACGTGTTGCATAAGTGAGAGACTTGGTTGGATCTTTTTGGATCTTATCAGCATACTTGTAAACGAACCAAGTGCTAAGACCAGTTAAAGCAAACCAGAAAATCAAACGAAGGATAATCCCTTCACCAAGGCCTACACCTGCAGTTGATGAAGCAATACCTGTCGCAAATGGGTTCAAAGTAGATGCCAAACATCCAATCTGTGAACCGAGCAAGATAATGGCAACCCCAGTCAAGCTATCAAATCCAACAGCCATCATAACTGGCACAAGAAGAGGATAGAAGGCCATAGTTTCTTCACCCATACCATAAGTTGTACCACCGAGGGCGAACAAAGGCATGAGAACCAAAATCAACATCTTTTCGCGGCCCTTGTACTTCTTCACAATAGAAGCAATACCAGTGTCTAGCATACCAGTTTCATTGACAACACCAAGGAAACCACCAACCATGAGGATGAAGAAGGCTACATCGATCGCTGCACTTGTTTCTTTAATCAGCGAGCCTTCCTCTGGATGAGTACCTAGCATAGCCCGAATCGGTGCCATGAGAACATCCCAAATCCCTTGCGGATTTTGAGGTTGGGCTTTATAAACACCATCCACAAAGGAACCCGCAGGGATGATCCAAGTCAACACTGCCATAATAGCAATGATTATCAACAAGACGGTGTAAGATGAAGGCATCTTAAACCCTTTTTTAGCTTTTTCACTCATTTGTTTTTCCTCCTAATGTCTAACAAAGTGCAAAAAACCAACCACTTTCTTAAATAAATATTTAAGAAAAACGCTTTCTATTTATATTTATTTTACCACATTAAGGTCTAAAAAACTAGTATTTTTTGAAAATATCGCATTTATTTTCAAGAAATATTCCTAACTTGATATAAAGACGTTAGAAATACCATATATTTTACTAGTAAAATAGCTTATTCTTTTTCAATAATTGTTCCGCTTTCAGATTCAATCAAAGCGCCAAGATTTTCAAGAGAAGTAATAACTGCTTTTCCTTCTGGACGACCGTTGACAAAAGCGATAGCTGCTTCTACTTTTGGAAGCATGCTGCCAGGGGCAAATTGGTCTTGTTTGATATATTCTTCCAGCTGAGCAACATTCACATGTTCCAACTTTTCTTGGTCTGGTTTGTTATAGTTGACAAAGACGTAATCTACACCAGTCAAGACGATGAAGAGGTCAGCTTCGACCAATTCAGCTAGGCGTTGAGAAGCAAAGTCTTTATCAATAACAGCTTCAACACCAGCCAAATGACCGTTGTCTTCCTTGATGACTGGAATTCCGCCACCACCAGCAGCAACGACCACTTGACCAGCATTCAAGAGGGTACGAATTGTTTCGATTTCCTTGATATCAACAGGTTTTGGTGAAGCAACGACCTTGCGCCAGCCACGACCAGCATCTTCTTTGAAAGTTGCTCCGCTCTTTTCAGCTTCTGCTTTTGCTTCTTCTTCTGAATAGAAAGGACCAATTGGTTTGCTCAAGTTAACAAAAGCTGGGTCATTTTTATCGACAACAACTTGTGTCACAACTGAAGCAACATCTTTTTCTATGCCTTCATCCAAGAGAGCATTTTGCAAGGCATTTTGTAGCCAGAAACCGATGCTACCTTCTGTCATAGCAACAAGTGAATCAAGTGGGAAAGCAGGGTTCTTTTCAGAATCAGCAGCCAAGTGTTGGAGCAAGAGATTTCCAACTTGAGGACCATTACCGTGAGTGATGATCAAATCATCCCCATTTTTAATCAGTTTTACAAGGTGCTTAGCTGTTTCCACCAAAGCTTCCTGTTGAGCTTTTGCTGATGGATCAGAAGAAAGAATTGCATTTCCTCCCAAAGCTACTACAATTTTACGATTTGCCATAAATTCTCCTTTATCACATTCAATTGAATGCCTTTAGATTTCGGTTTAATAATTTTTCAAATACTTTATAAGAAATAACAGATTTCCATCATATAAAAGAGGACTGGACTAAAGCTATTAGTCGCAGCCCTCATAGCTGTTGGTATTACGGTTTATAAATTATACTTTTGGAATGTAAAGGTTGCCGAGTGTAGCAGCCATAACAGCTTTGATTGTGTGCATGCGGTTTTCTGCTTGGTCAAAGTGGCGAGCGTATTTGCTGCGGAAGACTTCGTCTGTTACTTCCATTTCTTCTACGCCAAATTTTTCAGCAACATCTTTACCGTAAACAGTATTTGTATCGTGGAATGCTGGCAAGCAGTGCAAGAAGATCAAGTCTTCATTGTCAGCTTTCTTCACCAATTCCATGTTAACTTGGTAAGGTTTCAAAAGTGCAACGCGTTCTGCGAATTTATCTTCTTCACCCATAGATACCCAAACGTCTGTGTAAAGTACATCTGCACCTTTAACAGCTTCGTCTGCATCTTCCGTGATGAGGATGTGTGCGCCACTTTCTTTCGCAAAGCCTTCTGCCAATTCAACAATTTCTTTTTCTGGGAAGAGTTCTTTTGGTGAGAAGATGTGAACGTTAACGCCAAGGATAGCTCCTGTTACGAGCAAACTATTAGCAACGTTGTTACGTCCATCACCACAATAAACCAATGTCAAGCCTTCCAAACGACCAAAGTTTTCTTGGACTGTCAAATAGTCAGCAAGCATTTGAGTTGGGTGCCATTCGTCGGTCAAACCATTCCATACTGGAACACCTGAGAATTCTGCCAATTCTTCTACCATGCGTTGGCTGAAGCCGCGGAATTCAATCCCGTCAAACATACGTCCCAATACTTTAGCAGTATCTTCTGTAGATTCTTTCTTACCAAGTTGAATATCATTAGCACCAAGGTATTCTGGATGCGCACCAAGGTCGATAGCTGCTGTAGTAAAGGCTGCACGCGTACGAGTAGATGTTTTTTCAAACAGGAGAGCGATATTCTTACCAGCAAGATAGTGGTGTTGAATATTGCGTTTCTTCAAGTCTTTCAAGTGAGCTGAAAGTCCGATTAGGTATTCTAATTCTGCACGAGTAAAGTCTTTTTCTGCAAGGAAGCTACGTCCTTGGAATACTGAATGTGTCATTCTGTTATTTCCTCTTTCTAGTTATTAAATTTCTATTGATAAATTGTCGAACACGAATTAAACTTCTTCACGTTCAAATGGCATAGACATACAACGAGGTCCACCACGGCCCCGAACCAATTCACTTCCGCGAATCTTGATCAAGCGAAGCCCGTATTCTTCCAAAATCTTGTTGGTTACAGTATTGCGGTCATACACTACTACCACACCAGGAGCGATAGTCAAGGTGTTAGAACCGTCATTCCATTGTTCACGTCCAGCTGCTACGATATTGCCGCCACCGCAACGAATCAAATGAACTTTTTCTACGCCAAGGTTTTGAGCCAGAAGCTCAGCCAAGTCACCTTTTTCTTCAACGATCTTCAGTTTTTCGTTTTCATAAGTAACGGAGTAAACGCGAAGGTCGCCTTCGATTTCTGGGTGAATGGTGAACTTGTCATAGTCAACCATAGTGAAGACAGTATCCAAGTGCATGAATTTACGGTTGTTAGCAAATTCAAATGCCAATACTTTCTTGAAGCCAACATTTTTCTTGAAGATGTTCACCAAGAGTTTTTCAATCGAAGCTGCATCTGTACGTTGAGAAATACCAACTGCCAGTACATCTTTAGAAAGAACTAGCTCATCGCCACCTTCGATACGAGTATCTTCTTCACGGTTGTAAACCAATTCCACTTTTCCAGCGTATTCTGGGTGATATTTGAAGATGTATTTACCGTAAAGTGTTTCACGGTTACGAGTATCTGCAAACATGTGGTTGAGCGATACGGCATTACCAATGGTAGCAAATGGATCGCGTGTGAAGTAAAGGTTTGGCATTGGATCAATCGCAAATGGATAATCTGATTCTACCAAGTCAGTCAGACCTTTCGCTTCGTCAGGGATTTCTGGCAATTCAGCTTTTTGAACCCCTGCCATTGTTTTTTCAACCAATTCTTGGTTGTCCTTGATACCATGCAGCAATTCACGAATAGCTTTCTTCGTTTCGCGTCCACGAATATTTGCTTCTTCCAAATATTCTTCGATGAACTGTTCACGAATTTCTGGAGAAATCAAGGATTCAGCAGCCAATTTTTCGAGATAAAGAACTTCAATTCCTTCGTCACGAAGAGCTTGAGCGAATGCATCGTGTTCTTTTTGAGCATCTTCCAAGAAAGGAATGTCATCAAAAAGAAGACGTTCTAGGTAGTCCGGTAGCAAGTTTTCCAGCTCTTTGCCCGGACGGTGCAACATAACTTTTTTCAGTTTTCCAATTTCTGAGAAAACATGAATTGGATGTGTAGACATCTATTGTCCTCCTTTTCGTTGAGGTTTGGTTTCCCAATCCCTTTTATGCTATTATTCTATCATGGATTGGAAAGGCTTACACCTAAAATCTTACATTACAAATGCCAAATCCTTTGCGTTTTTTATAAAACATTATGATATTTATTTATTTTAAAGCGTTTTCTTTGCATATTTTGATTGTTCTATTATTTTTAGGAATATATATTTTTTTGTAAAAAATATATGTTCAATTAATATTAGAATATGATCAGAAAAAACTTTTAAATGTGTAAAAATGTTTGAAAAAAGCCAATCAAATGATTGATTAGCTTCCTTCAAAATATCTCATAAAGTAATCTTTATTCTTAAATGTCAGTTTTTTATGCTCGTAGTCAATCACTTCTTCCTCTCTTAATTTTTTTAGAACTTGATTGACTGTTTCACGTGTGGTGGCTCCTAACTTGGCCAACTCTTTCATACTCATTGGAAATGGAAGTGTATCCTGCTCTTTGCACAGATCCATGCATAAAATAGATAAAGACTGGGTCACACGGTCCGTCGCACTTGCCGAGACAACATTGCGCAAGCGCAATTCCTGAAATTCTAAAATCTGTGATAAACGCTTGGTGATAAACAACAGCTGATCGACATTCTTTTTTGAATAGTCTTCAAACAAGTCCATAGGAATGCTGAAATATTCGACATTGGTGACCGCGCTAGCCGTATAATGATAACGCTCATCGAAAAACATACCTCCATATGGAAACACACTATTCATTTTAATATAATCCATATAAGAAAAAGTATCAGTTGAATCATACTGTTCGATACGGACATAGCCTCGATGCAGGAGGAAAAGGCGATCTCTACGGTCCCCTGAAAAGAAGATAATCTGTCCCTTGGGAATCTTGCGGAATTGAATCTCAATAGCAATTTTATCAAAAATTTCCACAGGAAAATGTGCAAATGCTGGATGCTGCCTGATAATCTGATAATGTTCCTTATTGATCATAATAACCCTTCTTGCTTGCTATTAGTATTATAGCATAAATCCGCTTACAGGCAGAAAACAGCCATTATAAAAATAAGAAAGCCTAGCAAAACTAAAAGATGTGCCCACTTTCTATTCATGGGTTTTCTATCCGCCTGAACTTTTTTCGGCAGATAATTTCCCATAATTATAAAAACCACACCAACGATCACAGTTGCTATTTTACGGATATCAAAGTCCTCGTCTAAGCTCTCATAAATAGTCGCCATATAGAGTAAGACAAAGCTAAAGGGAAAGATCCAGCGAATAAGGTGTTTAAAAGTGGGATTTAAGATATCTTTAGCAACAGTAGACCAATAAATCATAACTTCTAGCAGCATCATGACAATTGGAAAAGCAGAGATTAACAGAAACTTAGGTAAAAAGCTGTCTCCTTCCCCAGATAAGTCAAAGTGAATCGCTATGCTTTCTGGTAATTCTTGATAGACCCAGATAGCATAGAAAACTGGCAAGAGCATGACGCCAAGTGCCCATCCTAATTCTTGTAAACTATTTTTTTTCATTTTCGTTTCCTCCTCCAAGAGATTGAAACCAGACAAGAATTTCTTCAAAAACAGTGACATCTAAGCTGTAATAAATAAAGTTCTTCTGCTTTTCTTCTATGAGTAGACCGGCTTTCTTTAGCTGAGAGAGGTGGTAGGATACCGTCGCAGGCGTCAGCTCAAAAGCTTGGGCAATTTCCCCTGCAGACTTCGGACCATGCTTGAGCATTTCCAGAATCCCCCTCCGAACTGGGTCAGCTAGAGCTTTAAGCGTTTGACTGATCCCCATGATTAGACCTTTCTTTCAGGTAAACTTTCAAGATTTTCTTGGTCAGAAAGACTAGTGCCACTACTTCTACCAAGAGTAGAGCTTCAACTGCAAGTGGCGGAAGAAAGCCTACCTGAGCCAGGGCAGGCGCTAAGTCAATCAGGGCGTGAAGTCCCAGCGCAGCTAAAAAATACACTGGAGCCTTCTCCTTGACCGCCTTCCAAACCCAGAAGGTCAGCAAGATTTGGATAAGAATAGCCAAGATCCGCTCAAGAGCCAAAAGGTAGATGCTGCCAGCACTCATGGAACGGACATTGTCAATAACTGTTTGAGGAATTTGAGCCAGCATCTGAGCATTCCCCTGAGTCACTACTTGAGCTATAACCCAAAGGTTTAAGAGACTGACAATACCAACAAACAAAGCCTCGATACCACCATGCCCCAAGCCATAGGCCACACCATCCCTAAAGGTCAGTGGACGCTTCTTTTGCAACCAGTAAAAGATGACCCAGCGACCTGTTTCTTCGAAAATAGCTGCCGCAGCAACAGCATAAAGAACGTATAGCCAAGGATTTTCCGTCCGCAAAGCAATAGTCCCATCAGCCTGAGGCTGTAAAACGATACGATGCAAGATATTTTCCAGAACCTGACTAGACAGATAAAAGCCAACTCCCCCTAAAAGAAAGACTAATAAAGAAATGTGCTTGGTCTTTTTAAAATAAACCAAAGGAACAAGGACTGCTCCTAAAATCAGCAGCATAGCAATCAAGATATGAATGGAAATCATCGTTTTTCTCCTGAACTGTTTAGATTTTTTTCTAAATAGATTATACATCTTTCTTTTCTTTCTGTCAAATCTATTTTGATTTTTTTCTAAATAGATTTCAATCTAAAAGTCATCAAGCTTTACTGCAATTAAAAACCAAAAATACGCCCAGATTTTCATCTAAAGCGTATTTTTTCTGATTTCTATTAGATTAATTCATATTAACTCGGTGCCACTCATTGATGATATAGGCAATTTGACCGACCTGATCAATACCAACTCCGCTGATCTCCTCACTGGCTTCTGTGCTGCCACCTAGATAGGCTGTATAAAGTGCCACAATATAGGGCTTCTCCTCCATGACAATAGCATCAACATTGAGTGCCTCTCTAACATACCCAGGCTTTTGGTAAATTGTCAAATCGTATAAATAACGCTTGTAATATTCACCAGGGAAGGAAACACCGATAAAATAAAGAATGTCCTTGTATTTTTCTTGGTTATTCCACAGATACTCCAGAACTTGAATATAGTAGTCCGTTGTTGTTTTATTCTCTCTGCTGATCGTCTTGACTTTAGCTTTTGATCGACCATATCTTTCAAACATGCTGTAGGCCTTATCCATACCGCCTAGTCGCTCTGCTAGTGCATAAGCGGGCGTATTTTCAGAGTAGACCAAGGAATACTCCTGCATATCAGGAATAGACATGGCGCCATTGAAGGCCGCTACATAGTTATCGTGCTCTCCTTTGTATTCATAGATGGTATTGGTAATATCAAACCGCTCTTCCAGCGATAATTTTCCTGCTGCTACCTCATCAACAACCAACATATTAAGGGGGAGTTTATAAGTAGAGCCTGCTGTCATAGGCTGGGTATCATTCATGGCATAAGTTTGCCCACTCGTCAAATCTTTATAAGAAAAAGCAATCTGCGAAGAGTCAATTCCCATGTCATCCATATAAGCCTGAACAATTTGTGGCAAGGTCATATTCGCATAATCGTAAGATAAACCCAAAGCCTCCATGGTTGGAAGGTCTTGCTCTATCACCTCTTACTTCTCTTCCATCGTCTTGCTAGCACGCGCAGTCGCCTCAGATTTTGTTTCTTCTCCTTCTGTAGCCTGTGAAGAAGCAATTGATTGACCTGCTTCTGCTATCTTTTTATCAGCTCGCTGTGGCTCCACCAAAAGACCCAAAAAACAAATAAATAAGAAAACACCACCGAACCAGCAAGCCAGTTTCTTTATGTCATTTTTAATCAAAGTATTTCTCCTAATATTTTAGTATTATAAAAGATTCTCATTAAAATAACAAGTAGAAAGGTCAATTTAAGGGCATTTAAAAACGAATCATTGCGATCCGTTTTATAATTCTATTATTTAGCTGCTGCGTAGAGTTCATCCACTTTGTTCCAGTTGATCACTGAGAAGAAAGCCTTGATATAGTCAGGACGCACGTTGCGGTATTTCACATAGTAAGCATGTTCCCAAACATCCAAGCCGAGGATTGGTGCTTTACCATCAGAAATTGGTGTATCTTGATTAGGAGTTGAGACAACTTCCAAACCACCTTCTTTGTTGACAACCAACCATGCCCAACCAGAACCGAAACGAGTTGTTGCTGCTGCAGTGAAGGCTGCTTGGAATTCTTCAAATGAGCCAAACGTCGCATCAATCGCTGCTGCAAGTTCTGCTGAAGGAGCTGTCTTCTCAGGAGTCATCAATTCCCAGAAAAGAGCGTGGTTCAAGTGTCCACCACCGTTGTTGATCACTGCTTGGCGAATATCAGCTGGAATAGACTCAACATCTGCCAACAGTTTTTCCAAATCTTCACCAATTTCAGGATGTTTTTCAAGCGCTGCATTTACGTTATTTACGTAAGTTTGATGGTGCTTGTCATGGTGAAGGTGCATTGTTTCCTCATCGATGTAAGGTTCCAAAGCATTGTATGCATAAGGTAGATCTGGTAAAATAATTGCCATTTACTTGTCCTCATTTTCTTTATTATTATACAAATCATAACGCAAAAACGCACATTTTTCAACTATTTTGCTTATAAATTTTGCTAAGCTTTTAGAAGTTTCCTGTTGCGATTTTCAGCAAGGCGAGGTCGAAAAGGTAGTCCTTGTCATAAAGGCCAGACTTGATCTGGTAGTCCGTTTCAATCAAGCAGGTCAGGGTTCTTTTCAGAAAGTTGAGGCTAAGCCCACGCGCATCCTTAAGCGCAAACTTGACTTGGAAGGGATTCATCTTGCGGCCTAGATAGTCTGATAAGTCCGACACGATTTGGCTCTCAGATCGGCCATTATCCGCCAAAATTTTAACCTGAGTAAACATCCGAAATTGACCTAACATGATAGCAATCAACTTGATTTCATCTTCACCCTGCAAGGTTAGATCGCGCACCAAACTCCGTGCGGCATCAATTTGTTTCTGTAAAATCAGCTGGGTCAAATCAAAAATATTGTCCTGCAAGGTTTTAGGAATGGCCTCAGCGATGTCTTCTAAACTAATTTGCCCCGACTCCTTATAAGACTTCAGAAAAGCCAAGTTTTTACTGATTTCACTGAAATGAAAGCCTGATTTGATCAGCAAGTGGTCAAAAGCCTTCGGAGCAAAGTCCAGACCTTCAAGCTGGGCTTGTTTGGTAAAATACTGACGTAAGTCTGCTTCCTTAATCTCAGCTGCTTCAAAGATCTGTCCATCTCGCTTGAGTATCTTGACTAGTCGGCGTTTGCTGTCCAACTTGCCTTCCGCAAAAATAACCAATTTGGTCGTGCTACTAGGAGCTTCCAAATACTGCTCAAAGGACTTGAGCTCTTCATCCGATAAATAGCGCTTTTTTGCTGTCGTTAGATCCGCAAAATGATCTAAAATAATAATCTTTTCATCCGCAAAAAAGGGCAGGCTGACTAAATCTAACTCCACATCTGCATAAGACGTTTCTTTCATATCAAACAACGTGACATTCAAATCCGCTGGATCGTAGTGAATCTGCTTCATAAACTCGTCTTTTAACAGCTCAAATTGCCCCAAGTCGTCTCCCGTCAAAATCGTTAAAGGTGGAAGGTTTTCGGGAGTGATTTTCCTAATTTTTTCAATTGCTAACACAGTGGCACTCCCTTCTATTTTCTTGATTCTTAGTCATGTATAAATTGTAACAAAAAACAGCAGGAAAGTCTGCTGTTTTTCATCATTCTGATTAGAATATCAGGGACTAAAAGAATTGTCCCAACTGCATGATGATTGTGACCAAGAGGGTGATAAGAAAGAGAATGCCACCTAGAACTGCAATCATACTAAACTCTTGCTTCTCTCTTTTCAACGGTCTTCTACGATTATCTAGTTGCTCGTTGATATGTTCCTGCAGAATTCCCTTTTTCTTCTCTGGCATGATTGTCCTCCCTTACTAAATCTGCATAAAGGAACTTGCCCTCATCGAAAGCAAGTTCTCATGTATCTGGTTAAAGAATGGCCTTATATTGCTCCAAACTAGCCTGATTAGCAGCCTGTTTCTGTCTAGCAAGTGCTGCTTCCATCTCTGATGAGTGGGCAAGGACACTTTGAATCTTATCCACCATGGTTGAGACATTTTCTGGCGCGTAAATGTGATCATCCGCAATAAATCGACGACTATGGCAAGTGTTTTTGAAGCTGAGAATCAGCATGTTATTCTCAAAAGCTGTGCGACAAGCATTAAGGATTTCATCGCTGATATTGATATCTAGATACAAGTCACATCTCTCAAAAAGCTCTGCAACCTTGGCCGGACGAATATTTGGATAAAGCGAAACATTCGGATAACGATTGAGCCCCATCAAATGGCCAGACATTTCTGTGATGGCTCCAATATGGAAATGTACATTTGGCAGCTGAGTCAAGAGCTGCTCTATTTGCTCAAGCTGATCGCTATTGGTCAAAATCAAGGCTTCTGGATTCATATTATTAAGACGTTGGTAATCATAAATATAACCAATATTGTGGAAATAGACTTTTTCTTCTGGTGTTGCCAAGCTTTGAATTTTCTCATATACCTGCCTGTCCTGAACAGCGATGCGGATATTGCGATGAGGCATTTTCATAGCTACTTTCATATTACCAGGTAAGGCTTCTCCGATAGACTCTTGCCAGAAAAGAACATCTTCTGCACGACCATTTTTAGGACGAAGAGCGTAGGCCACCAAGAAGGGGGTTGCTAGAGAATTATAAATAATACGATCTGTATCATATCCACGATATTGCAGATAAAAGACGACAAATTCTTGTTTGGATTTAAAGATATGACGCTTTCCTTCAAGTGTCAAGATAATATCGCCAGTCAGATGATTTTCCATAATGACCACGACATTGTTCTGGTCAAAATAGCGAGTATGGGTCGGATGTTGTGTCTGATCGTAGGTTATTTGCGCAAAAAGCCGTCCTTTGCGATTGTAGATATCTGCTGCTCGAACCTGCCCCTCTGTATCCAGCCATTCGACAGCCCGCACACGTCTTTCATGCGTTGGTTGGCGATAAAAAATATTGGCACGCTTCTTGCCCATATCCAAGATTTCCCCATTTACATTGCTAGAGCGAATCTCCCATAGGTGCGGTTTGAGGACAAGATTAAAATAAATTGGACGGCCCTCTGGTGTGTCCAAATCTCCTGTAAAATAACTGTAAGGAGACTCGACATCTGGTGAAAGATAGCCATCGTCTTGTACAACAACAACAGGACAATCAAGTCCTGTTGCTTTTAATGAACGTAACAAATCAAAACTTGCTTGATCATAGCGGTCAAACAAACAAATCATAGTGGTTATGCCTTTCTTTCTGAATCCTACTTAGTTGGTCTGAGCCGATCGAACCAGATCAGACCAGCGCTGGGCAATATGCTCATCAAGGTAAGGCTCAGCTACCTCACTCGCTAAACAATCTTTTTGTGCGGTAAAGAAAACCTCTCCAATGCTTGAAGAGGTTCGTTACTATGCTCAAGAATTGCTTCGTCTTTCTGAACGCAGACAAGTTGTCTTAAACGATATGGTAGCTCTAGCTCAGCCTTTACCAGAGTATGACATCTTACGGTCAATTCCTGGCATCGCAGAAACCACAGCGACATCTATCATTGGCGAATTGGGAGATATTCGTCGCTTTCAGTCTACCAATCAAATCAATGCTTTTTTTGGCATTGACCTGAGACACTATGAATCTGGGAACTTTCTCGCTAAGGAACACATCACTAAACGAGGTAATCCCTATGTCAGAAAAATCTTGTTCAAGTGCATTCACAACATCGCTTCAGCTAGTCATACCAATCCCTGCCATATCTCTGACTTTTATGAGAAACGAAAAAGACAATCGACAATAGCTTCAACTAAGTCACATACGATTGCCTCTATACATCGTCTTATTCGAACAATGTATTACCTCATCACGCATAACAAACTTTACGATTATTCTTTGACCCAAAATCGATAAGGCTGTCTATGCCGTATTATGGTAACACCTTGTTTCAAAAAATACCAGATGAGGTGTTTTTTAGCATGCCCTTTTATTGATCAAAAAGTGTTAAAAATAAGACAGTAACCTCAGAATAGCTACTGTCTTATCTCTTTTTTTACTTAAAGCCTTGATAAACTTGACAAATGGTAGAAAAGAGCCCAAAAACCCCAGATAGCCTTGAGCCATCCGGGGTTCTTATTTTCATCGCTAAAATGATATCAACAAAATTTCATTGTAGCCGATTTTTGGAACTTAGTCTTCTAAATCCATTTCAGAAGCTGCTGATCTCTTCTTCTTACCAAGAAGAGAGGCAGTTACCAAGGCAGCTACTCCTAATCCAAGACCAGCAAATTGGTTACTTGCAGTTCCTGTATTTGGTAAAGCCTTAGCGTTTGGAGTAACTTTGACTTGTCCTGGTTGTGCAGGCTGTGGCTTAGGTGCTTGAGAGTGATTTGTAGCACTTGAGATTGAAGCACTGTCAGACAAGCTAGCTGAGGTACTTGCGCTGTTGCTCATGCTTGTGCTTGTTGAGACTGACTCACTTGCACTTACAGATTCAAGGTAGCTAGGAAGGTTAAACTCTGGCTTAGATTCGCTTGTTGGCTCACCCTTACTATAGCTGAATGAGTTAGATTGTTGTGACGCACTTGTACTCAAACTGTTTGAAACGCTATTGCTAAGTGATGTAGATGTACTTACGCTGTTACTCAAGCTTACTGAAGTACTTGTTGAAACTGAAGTACTACTTGAGTTGTTGCTTACTGATTCAGATGCACTGATTGAGGCGGATAC